>CBFCWS010000066.1:0-11164 GCA_965601765.1 uncultured Ilumatobacter sp.
GGGTGGCGGAGTTCCCCGCCGCCGATTGGTCGGTCGGCGTCCCCGAGCCCGGCGACCCGGCGACGTTCGAGGCGGCCAAGCTCGACCCGACGGTGGTCGAGCGCGACGAGCGCTCGGCGAGCCTGCTCGCGGTGTACACCGACCTGATCCGGCTTCGCGGCGAGCACCCGGCGATCGGCTCGCCCGACGCGACGCTCCAGGTCGAGTGCGACGGCGACATCGTCACGATCCGCCGCACCCTCGACGACGAGACCGTCGTCGTCACCCTCGACACCGCCGCCCACCGAGCCACCCTCACCGTGAACGGAGATCTGGTGGACAGTTGGGGCCAGACCCCCCATGTCCGCAGTACGCCACCGAACGCTGGACCCTCGTGAACACGGGGGGTCTGACCCCAACTGTCCCGGCGTTGATCCGGCGTCTGCCGGGCGAGGGTGGGGACGTGTTCGACGCGTTCCTCGGGTACGCGATCGAGCTCGGGATCGAGCTCTACCCGGCGCAGGAGGAGTCGATCTTCGAGATCGCCCTCGGCAACCACGTGATCGTCAACACACCGACGGGGTCGGGCAAGTCGCTGGTCGCCGCGGCCGCCCACTTCGCAGCGCTCGCCGACGGCCGGCGCAGCGTCTACACCGCACCGATCAAGGCCCTGGTGAGCGAGAAGTTCTTCGCGCTGTGCCGTGAGTTCGGCTCGGAGCGGGTCGGGATGATCACCGGCGACGCTGCGGTCAACGCCGACGCCCCGATCATCTGCTGCACGCAGGAGGTGCTCGCCAACCAGGCGCTGCGCGACGGCACGACGACCCCGTACGACGTCGCGATCGTCGACGAGTTCCACTTCTACGGTGATCCCCAGCGCGGCTGGGCGTGGCAGGTGCCCCTGCTCGAGATGCCGCACACCCAGTTCGTGTTGATGTCGGCGACCCTCGGCGACGTCGAGTTCTTCCGACGAGATCTCGCCGAGCGCACCGGGCGCCCGGCGACGATCGTGCGCTCGAGCGACCGCCCCGTGCCGCTCGACTTCGAGTACCGGACCTCGTCGCTCCACGCGTCGGTCAGCTCGCTCCTCGAGCTCGACCGCGCCCCGATCTACCTCGTGCACTTCACCCAACGGGAGGCGACCGAGGCCGCCCAGAACTACCTCGCCCTCGATCCGCTCACCCGCGACGAGAAGGACGCCGTCCGCGCCGCGCTGCGCGACTTCCGCTTCGACTCGCCGATCGGCAAGGACCTGCGCCGCTTCATCACCGCCGGCGTCGGCGTGCACCACGCCGGACTCCTCCCGAAGTACCGCCTCCTCGTCGAGAAGCTGGCCCAGGACGGTCTGCTCAAGATCATCTGCGGCACCGACACGCTCGGCGTCGGGGTCAACGTGCCGATCCGCTCGGTGCTGTTCACCAAGCTCTGCAAGTACGACGGCACGGGTGTGCGCATCCTGTCGAACCGCGAGTTCGCGCAGATCGCCGGTCGGGCCGGGCGCAAGGGCTTCGACGACCGTGGCGACGTGTGGGCGCAGGCGCCCGAGCACGTGGTCGAGAACCTCCGCCTCGCCGCCAGGGCCGAGGACACCGGCAAGAAGAAGTTCGTCCGCAAGAAGCAGCCCGACCGGGGCTACGCGCACTGGACCGAGGACACCTTCGAGCGGATGGTCACCGGTCAGCCCGAGGTCCTCCACAGCCAGTTCGCGGTCAACCACCAGATGGTGATGAACCTGCTCGACCGGCCGCTGCGGACCGTGCGGGACGGCACCGGCGAGCGGCGCGAGGACGGGTGCGACGCGCTCAAGCGCCTGCTCACCCACAACCACGAGCCCCGAAAGCGGCAGCGCCGACACATCCGCCGATCGATCGCGATCTACCGATCGCTCGTCGACGCCGACCTGCTCGAGTTCCCCGACGAACCCGACGAGTACGGTCGCAAGGTGCGCGTGGCGTTCGACCTCCACGACGAGTTCGCGCTCCACCAGCCGCTGTCGCTGTGGGCGGTCGAGGCGATCGGGCGTCTCCCCGCAGCACGCGCCGCTCGGCGGGCCGCGACCGAACGCGCTGTGGGCACCGGACGACCCGACGAGCAGCGGAGCGACCGATCGGACGAATCCCCGAGCGGGGAGGACGACCTCGTGCACGCGCTCGATGTCGTGAGCGTCGTCGAGGCGGTGCAGGAGAACCCCGGGGTCGTGCTCGCCGCGCAGGTCGAGCGGGCGCGCACCGAGCTGCTGGCGTCGATGAAGGCCGACGGTATCGAGTACGAGGAGCGCATGGAGCGGCTCGCCCAGGTCGAGTACCCGAAGCCGAACCGGGAGTGGACGTACCACGACTTCGACGAGTTCCGGCTCCGCCACCCTTGGGTCGGCGGTGACAACGTCAAGCCGAAGTCGATCGTGCGCGAGATGCTCGAGCGGTCGTTGACGTTCGGCGAGTACGTCCAGGACTACGGCCTCAAGCGGTCCGAAGGCGTGTTGCTGCGCTACCTCTCCGACGTCTACCGCGGCCTCGTGCAGAACGTGCCGGCCGACGCACGCACGACCGAGCTCCTCGACATCGCCGCCTGGCTGGGTGCGGTGATCCGCCAGGTCGACTCGTCGCTGATCGACGAGTGGGAGCGGCTGTTGTCACCCGGCGACGAGCCGGTCGAGCAGCCCGATCCGCTCCGGCCGGCGGCCGCCCTCACGACGTCGATCGTCGACGACGAGCGGGCGTTCCGGGTGATGGTCCGCAACCGGCTGTTCGAGTGGGTCCAGCACCTCGCGGCCGGTCGCTACGACGCCGTCGCCGAACACGCCCACCCGGAGTCCGGGATCGCCACCGCCGACGCGGTCGAGGCGGCGTTGTCGCCCTTCTGGGACGAGTTCGACGAGATCGTGATCGACGGCTCGGCCCGCGCCGGCGACCTGTTCCGCTACGACCACACCACGGGCACCGCGACCCAGGTGATCCTCGACCCCGACGACGGTCGAGAATGGCGCATGGACGCCCGAGTCGACCTCGCCGGATCCCGCGAGCAACGACGCGCCGTCGTCGAGCTGCTCGACATCGTCAGCGCGTGAGACATCTGACCCCACGCCCAACGTGACGAAGCAAGCCTGGCTTGCTTCGTCACGGTCAGTCGCGTTCGAGGATGGCGACGGGGAGGGTGCCGTCGTCGTCCGAGCCGATGATCGAGGCGGTGGCCGACTCGCCCCACAGGCCCGGTGACGACGGGTCGGCGACGTCGTGCCACACGCCCTCGGGGAGCTTGATCGAGGTGTCGACGAACGCGGCGCCGCGGCGGACCAGGACGACGACGTCGCCGCCCCGTCGGTAGGCGATCGCTCCCGGACCGACGTCGATCGGTTCGTACGGCGAGGCGGCGTCGAACGACGCCGCACGCCGCCGGCGGAGGTGCAGCAGCTCGCGGATCAGCACGGTCATGCAACGATCGTCGCCGTCGGCCCACAGGCTGGCGACCGTCGCGTCGAGCGCGCCGGCCGCGCCGAGCGCCGCCCAGTCGGGTGGGACCCGGTTGTCCGGGTCGACCAGCCGGTACGACAGCGTCTCGGTGCCCTGGTAGATGTCGGCGACGCCCGGCGCGGTCAGGTGCAGGGTCCTGCGAGCGAGGCTGATGCCGGCCGCGAGCGTGCCGAGCTGCAGCGGCGACACGTCGATGTCGAGCGCACGGTGCGCGCACTCGACGAGCGCAGCCTCGTACTCGCGGTCGGGCGCCACCCACGACGTGCGCAGCTCGGCTTCGCGCGCCGCCTTCAGGATGTACGCCCCGTGCCGTTCGGCGTCGAGACCGACCGTGCAGATCACCGTCTGGAGGGCGAGCCATGCGTCGGCCGGGTGGACGTCGGTCGCCGAGACGAGATCGTCGACCCAGGCCCGCAACCGCATCACCGCACGCGGCTCGCGTGCGACACGCCAGGTCAGGGCCGCCGAGCGGGCACGCACGTCGGCCGACCGCTTGGTGTCGTGGGTCGACGCGGCCAGCATCGAGCGAGGCCAGCGCCGATGCCGTTCGATCGCCTCGTCGTGGAAGGCGTCGACGTCGATGCCGAAGATGCCGGGCGAACCACCCACCTCGCAGAGCGAGGCGAGCCGGAGGTAGCGGTAGAACGCACGGTCCTCGGCGCCCTTGGCCATGATCGGGCCCGTGAGCTGCTGCCAGCGCGTCCGCAGCTCGATCCCTGCGTCGCTGCCGGGGTCGAGGATCTCCCCGGCCACCGGCCCGTCGGCGACCGATCCGATGACCGTCGCGGCGACGGGATCGTCGGGCAGGTACGTCCGGTAGCGATCGAGCTCGGTGGCGAGCGACCGCAGCTCGTCGAACCTCGCGGCCGGCTCGACCTCGGCGAGGGCCTCCGCCGCCACCCGATCGACGCGGGCGAGGTCGGGGGCGAGCCCACCGTCGGCGACCTCGCGCTTGGCCTCGAGCTCCATCTCGTGGAACGACAGGGCGTGCTCACCGGCGAAGCCCGCCCAGAACCTGTTGAAGGGTTCCTCGGCCGGTGCGGCGATCAT
Organism: uncultured Ilumatobacter sp.; assembly: GCA_965601765.1. GTDB lineage: Bacteria > Actinomycetota > Acidimicrobiia > Acidimicrobiales > Ilumatobacteraceae > Ilumatobacter. Next base: position 4,500 of record CBFCWS010000066.1, read on the forward strand.
CACCTGGTCGGCGGCGCGCATGAACTCGTACCCGGTCGTGCCGTCGACGGGCCAGTCCGCCGGCAGCCACTCGCCGGGGACGACGATCTTCTCGACGTAGACGAGCGCACCCGCGCCGAGCCGGGCGCGCAGCGTCGCCAGGTAGCCCGCCGGGTCGGCGAGCCCGTCGACGTGATCGATGCGCACCCCGGCGAACGCGGGATGGTGCGCGTACGCCACCGGGATGGTGTCGACGACCTCGGCGACGGCGTCGATCTCCACGCGCACGCCGACGAGACCGTCGACCATGAAGAACCGGCGGACGTTGCGGTCGGGTTCGGCCCAGCACTGGAGGCGGTAGTGCTGCCCGGCCAGCGTCGCCGACAGATCGCCGGGCACCAACGTGCCGGCCGCGACCGGCAGCGCGATGCCGTCCACGACGATCGCGGTGCCCTCCTCGTCGAGTCGGACGTCGCCGGCGTCGACGACCTCGGCGAGCTGCGTACCGAGGATCGGCAGGATGACCTTTCCGTCGCCGGCCGGCCAGTCGACGTCGAACCAGTCGTCCGCCGCCGACCCGGGCCCGTCGGCGAGCAACGCCCGCCAGTTGGGATTGTGGACGGGGTCGGCTGCCATGTGGTTGGGCACGTGGTCGATGATCACGGCCATCCCACGACCGACAGCGGCGTCGAGCAGCGCCTCGAACCCGTCCTCCACGCCGAACGCGTGCCGGACCCGCCGGTGGTCGACGACGTCGTAGCCGTGCTCCGAACCCGGCACCGCCTCGGCGATCGGTGACAGGTAGACGTGGCTGACCCCGAGGGTGACCAACCGATCGAGTTGCCGGCCGACGGCGGCGAAGCCGAACTCGGGCGTCAGCTGGAAGCGGTACGTGCCGACCGGTATCGGCCGGTCGGCGCCGGCGTCGCCGGTCATCGCCTCGCGCGGTACCACTCGATGGCAGCGTTGGTCGCGGCGTCGTGCGCAGACGGGTCGGGATCCCCGGTCAGCTCGGGCGTGATCCGGTTGGCCAGTTCCTTTCCGAGCTCGACACCCCACTGGTCGAAGCTGTCGACCCCCCACACCGTTCCCTGAACGAACACGATGTGCTCGTAGAGCGCGATCAGCTGGCCGAGCACCGAGGGGGTGAGCTGGTCGGCCAGGATCAGCGTGCTCGGGCGGTCACCCGGGAAGTGGCGATACGGCTCGGCTTCGTTGCGCCGCCCGAACGCGAGCGCCTCGGCCTGCGCGAACAGGTTGGCGACGAGCAGATCGTGGTGGTGGCGCAGGTCGTGGTGCGGCGTCGCGAAGCCGATGAAGTCGACCGGCACGATGCGCGTGCCCTGGTGGAGGAGCTGGTAGAAGGCGTGCTGGCCGTTGGTGCCGGGTTCTCCCCAGATGATCTGGCCGGTGTCGCCGTCGACCTCTGAGCCGTCGAGGCGCACACGCTTGCCGTTGCTCTCCATGTCGAGCTGTTGGAGGTAGGCGGGGAACCGGGCGAGTTCCTGCGCGTACGGCAGGATCGCCTTGGCGGCGCGCCCGGCCTCGCCGTGCATGACGCCGATCATCGCCATCATGACCGGCGCGTTCTCGGCGAGCGGCGCCCGGCGGAAGTGCTCGTCGACCGCGTGGAAGCCGGCGAGGAACTTCCCGAAGCGTTCGGGGCCGATCAGCAGCATCAACGACAGCCCGATCGCGGAGTCGACCGAGTACCGACCGCCGACCCAGTCCCAGAAGCCGAACATGTTGGCGGTGTCGATGCCGAACCCGCTGACGCGCTCGGCGTTGGTCGACACGGCCACGAAGTGGTCGGCGACGGCGTCCTCGCCGAGGGCGTCGACGAGCCAGGCGCGTGCGGTGCGGGCGTTGGTGAGCGTCTCGATCGTCCCGAAGGTCTTGGATGCGACGATGAACAGCGTCGACGCGGGGTCGAGCCCGGCGAGGGTGGTGGCGACGTCGGCGCCGTCGATGTTCGACACGAAGTGGCCGCGCAAACGCGGGTGGCGGAATGCGTCGAGTGCCTGGGCGGCCATCGCCGGCCCCAGGTCGGATCCTCCGATCCCGATGTTGACGATGTCGGTGATGCGCTCGTCGGCACGGATGCGGTCGGCGAAGGCGCCCATCGCGTCGAGCACCTCGTGGACCTCGGGCACGAGGTCGGTGCCCTCGACCACGAGCTCGGCATCGCGCGGCAGCCGCAACGCCGTGTGGAGCACGGCTCGATCCTCGGTGACGTTGATCCGCTCGCCGGCGAACATGGCATCGCGACGCAGGGCGACGAGGGCGTCGGTCGCCCGCTGCACGAGGCCGGCGACGATGTCGTCGTCGATCGGCTGCCGGGAGAGATCGATCCGGAGATCGGCGACCTCGATCACGTAGCGCTCGGCTCGCGACGGGTCGGCGGCGAAGAGTTCGGCGAGGGTTGCGGTGGGGAGCGAGGGCACGGCACCGACGTTAGCCAGCACCGTACCCGTGAGTTCCAACGCCCTCGTCGTGGTGGCCGGGTGGGGCGGCTTCGTCGTCGAGGACCACCCGGGTCCCGGACCGGCGGATCCATGCGATCGGGACACTCCGATCGCCCCGCAGCCATCGTTCGACGATCGGGCGCTTCGAGGCGCCGGTCGCCAGCACGAGGCGGGCCCTGGCGTCGTCGACCACCCGCCGGGTCAGCGTCATGCGCGGCCACCCGTTGAAGATCTCGACGAGCTCGACCGCCCGGTCGGAGTTCGCCACCTCCGGGCGGTCGGGTGGCCACGATGCCGTGTGTCCGTCGGAGCCGAGACCGAGATGGACGACGTCGAACCGTTCGGGAAGCGATGCGGCGTAGCGGCGGGCGGCCGCACGGAGGTCGCCACTGGTCACCGGCATGAGCCGGACGCGTGCGCGCTCGGCCACACCGGCCAGCTGGTTCGCATTGCGAGCCGCGTGCCCGTCGGCGGCGATCCGCTCGTCGACCTGCCAGACCTCGACCCGATCCCATGCGACGTCGTGGCCGAGCAGCGCGTCGAGGAGGGGTGGTGCCGTGCTGCCTCCGCTCAGCGCGAGCGATGCGGTGCTGCGGCAGCGAGTGGCGTCGCGGAGTCGCCGAGCGATCCACGCCGCCGCTCGCTGCGCCGGCTCGGGGCCGACATCGAGCTCCACGAGATCCGATTCTTGCACGGTGCCGACTCGCCCGTAGGGTGCGCGCCGATGTCCGCGACCCCGTCTCCGACGCCAGGTTCGGACCGGTCCGTCGCACGCGGCCTGCAGGCGGCGGTCTCGGCATACCTGCTGTGGGGGTTCCTCACCTTCTACTGGAAGCAGCTCCAGGGGTTCGCCGCGGTGGAGCTGATCGGGTGGCGGGTCGCGACCGCCGCGTTGATCATGGTCGCGGTCTCGATCGTGACCGGCCGATGGGATCGGATGCGGTCGGGCCTCCGGCGGCGCGCCACCCGCCGCGCGGTGCTGGTCGCGACGCTCCTGCTCACCGTGAACTGGACCACCTACGTGTGGGCGGTCACGAACGACCGGGTGCTCGAGACGGCGCTCGGCTACTTCCTCGCGCCGCTCGCGACGATGGCCCTCGGCGTGTTCGTGCTCGGAGAGCGCCTGACACCGCTCAAGAACGCGTCGATCGCGCTCGCGGTCGTGGCCGTCGTCGTGATGACGTGGTCGTACGGACGGGTCCCATTCGTCGCGCTCGCGCTCGGTGCGTCGTGGTCGTTGTACGGGTTGACGAAGCGGCGGGTGGCGCTCGATCCGGTCGAGAGCCTCACCGCGGAGGTGGTCGTCCTGGCGCCCCTGGCGACGGTGGTGGTCGTCGTCGCGTCGTTCGGCAGCGGCAGCGTCGTCGCGACCGCGGCCGGCGTCGAGATCGGGTTCGTGCTCGGCACCGGATTCGTGACCGCACTCCCGCTGCTCCTGTTCGCGGTCGCCGCACAGCGGGTGCCGTTCACCGTGCTCGGACCGATCCAGTACCTCGTCCCGCTGATCAACTTCGCGCTCGGGTGGGTGGTGTTCGACGAACCGTTGCCGCCGAGCGGGCTCGTCGGGTTCGGGCTCGTGTGGGCCGCGCTGGTGCTCGTCACCGTCGACGTCGTGCGCGGCGCCCAGCGGTCACCCGATCGGGATCGGCTCGGTTCGGTGACGGCGACGTGAGTTGGTGACATCAGGTGATGGCGGAACCCGATGACGGATGGGTGCTCGATCGGTCGCCCCAGCCGGCGGGGCCGACGGCCGCTCGGCCCCGCCGGGTGACCGGTGTGCCAGAGTGATGTCCGAGGCGGCCCGAGGTCGTCCGACGGACCGAAAGGGAGCTCCATGAAGAAAGATCTGCGTCATCGCCTCGTCGCCGGCCTCGCCGTCAGCGCGCTCGCCCTGGCAGCGTGCGGCGACGACGACGGTGGTGGCTCACCGCAGGACGAGGTCGCGGATCTGTTGCTCGGCGATCTCGAGGGTGAGGATCTCGAGGGGGTGGAGGTCGACGAGGACTGCATCCGCGACGTGACCGGCCAGCTCTCCGACGAGGACGCGCAGGCGATCATCGACGCCGGCCCTGACGGAGAGGCCGACATCAGCGACGCGGGGGAGGAGGTGGGGTTCGGCGTCCTGGAGTGCATCGACTTCGATCTCTCCGAGCTCGACCTCGACACCGAGGGCTGACCCCTCAGGCCGACCCCTCGTACCGTCGCCGCGCGACGACCGCGGTCGGCAGGTTCCCGCGGCCGGCCGACCTCGCCGTGACGGGGTGCATCAGCTGGTCTGGAGGAGCGATCCGTTCAGGAACCGACGGAGCACGTCGAGTGCGTCGGCATACCGGGAGAGGTCGTCGGCCCCGGCCGACATGCGCGCCAGACCGATCAGCAGCGCACCGAGCAGATCGGCGAGCGCGGCCGGATCGACGTCGCCGGCCAGCTCGCCACGTGCGACGGCGGCGTCGACCAGCTCGCGGAAGAACCGCGCATGGCGGCCGCGTTGCGGCTGGACCAGCTCGAGCAGGTCGGGGTGGCGGCGGGTCTCGCGGGCGACCGCGACGATGAACCCGCTGATCGCGGGGTCGGAGCGCTGCAGGTCGTGGGCGCACGTGAGCACGGCGAGATACTGGTCGATCAACCTGGTCGGTCCGGCCGCGGCCCGTTCGAACTCGGTGTACACCTGGTCGAGCGTGTCGTTGTACACCGCCGCGTAGAGCGCGGCCTTCGACGGCACGTAGTGGTAGAGCGCGGCGGCCGTGATGCCGGCATCGTGGGCGATCTGGCGGTTGGTCGTCGCGCTGAACCCCTGGTGGGCGAACCGGGTGCGGGCGACGCCGAGGATCCGCCGCTCGGTCGCCGCCGAGTCGCCGTCCCTCGGTCGGCCGAGGCGGCCGTTGCCGCTGCGCATGGGGCGAACGTATCTGCTCGGCGCGCTCGGCCTCCCACCGGGAGTGGTGCCGGCCGCAGCTGAGGCCGGGCTGATGGCGGGTCGGCGGTCGCCGGGGCGAGTCGGCGGCGTCGGTCCGCGTTGGTGTCGAAACGCTGGCAGACTGACCCGATGAGTTCCACCGAAGCCGGCGATCTGTCGCTCGACGAGCTGGTCGAGCTGCAGCGCCGTCTCGATGCCGGTGGCGGCGACGACGGCCGAGGCGGCGTCCCCCGGTACGGCGGCGGCGGTGACGGCGACGACGACCACGATGGTGAGCGGGACGACGTCGCCACCTCGACCGACGGCGACGACGTCGTGGTGCTGCCCTGGTACCAGCACCCGGTGAACATCGTCACGCTCATCGTCACCGCCGCGATCATGGCCGGGATGATCGGCTGGATGGTCGGCGACTCGGGCTCGCAGGTCCGGCACAACGACGTCGACACCGGCTTCCTGCACGACATGCGCGAGCACCACGAGCAGGCGGTGCAGATGAGCTTCATCTTCCGGACGCGACCCGACACCGATCCCGGGCTCCGCACGATCGCGCGGTCGATCATCGTCGGCCAGAGCCTCGAGGTCGGCCGGATGATCCAATTCCTGCAGAGCTTCGGCGAGACCGAGGCCCGCGACGCCGAGGTCTCGATGCTGTGGATGGGGATGACGGCAGCACCTGGTCAGATGCCGGGGATGGCCACCGAGGACGAGCTGAACGAGCTCGGTGCCGCGGAAGGTCGCGACGCCGACGAGCTGTTCGTCCGGCTCATGGTCGAGCATCACATCGGCGGGGTCGAGATGGCCGAGTTCGCCGCCGAGAACGGCGAGAACGACCGGGTGATGCGGATGGCGGCCGGGATGGCCGCCGCCCAGCGCGACGAGATCCTCGAGATCACCGGGCAGCTGTCCGACGACCCCGACGAGACCTGAACGGGCACTGAGCGGCGCCCGACAGCGAGTCTCGGCACGCTCGTACACTGGGGACGTGGGCCGCCCTCGACTCGCCGTGGCCGCTGCGCTGGCCGGACTGCTCGTGGTGGGTTGCTCCATCGACCCGAGCGTCGTGACGCTCTCGGCCGAGCCGGCCGACGGCGACGCGGTACCGGGTGCCGCACCGCCGACCGAGGTCGGCACCGACGATCCTGCGGCCCCCACGTCCGAGCCGGAACCGCCCGCGTCGCCGCCCACCGCCGTGCCGCCCACCACGGTTCCACCCGCGTCGCCGCCGACCACCGTCCCGCCGACCACCGTCCCGCCGACCACTGTGCCGCCGTTGGTCGAGCCGCTGATCCTGTCCGACGTCGCTC
>CBFCWS010000067.1:0-11062 GCA_965601765.1 uncultured Ilumatobacter sp.
CGTTTCCCCGATGCCCGTCGTTGACTGCCATGGCACCCCCCGCGACATGGGTCGTTCAGGGGTGCACGGCGCGGCGGATGGCGGCGGCGAGGTCGGCGTGGGCCTGCTCGGCGCGGGCCATGACGTGCCACCGACTCACGAAGCCGTGCACCACGCCGGGGTAGCGGACGACCTCGGCCGGCACGCCGGCGTCGCGGAGGCGGCCGGCGTACACCTCGCCCTCGTCGCGCAGCGGGTCGAACTCGGCGGTCTGCACGAACGCCGGCGCGACCTCGTGCAGGTCGGCCGCCCGTGCGGGCACGGCCAGCGGATCGTCGCGGCGGTCGCCGGGGACGAAGCGGTCCCAGAACCAGGCCATGTCGTCACGCGTGAGGAAGTACCCGGTCGCGTTCGTCGTCATCGACTCGTATCGCTCGTGGCGATCGTCGATGCAGGGGTAGATCAGCGCCTGCAGTGCGAGCGCGAGCCCGGCGTCGCGCGCCCGCAGGGCGACCCCGGCAGCGAGGTTGCCGCCCGCCGAGTCCCCGCACACGACCAGCCGGTCGGGCTCGCCACCCCATTCGGTTGCGTGGTCGGCGAGCCACGCGGTTGCCGACCAGCAGTCGTCGTGGGGGGCCGGGAAGGGGTGCTCCGGCGCGAGGCGGTAGTCGACCGAGACGACGAGCGCGCCGGTGTCCCGCGCGATGCGGCGGGCGAGCGAGTCGTGCCCGGCCACGCTCGACAGCACCCAGCCGCCCCCGTGGAAGAAGACGACGACGGGTAGGCCGTCGGGCTCGGCGTCGGCGTAGACGCGCACGGGCACCTCGTGCTCGGGCCCGCCGACGACCTCGTCGACGACGTGGGCGATGGGGTCGGGCGGCGGCTTCGGGTTCGAGTCGTAGTTGGCCCGGGCTTCTGCGACCGACCCGTCGGACAGCGACGGCACGTCGCTCGCCGCGAGCTCGGCGAGGAGTCGGGCGACGTCGCGATCGAGTCCCATCCCCGCAGTGTGGTCGAGATCGCCGGCCGACCGTCGAGTCCGAGGCGCGAGACGAGCAGACGTCGTGTGCGACGATGGCGGGGTGGAACTGGTGGGCGGCGACGACGGGCGGGCGCGCTGCTGGTGGGGAGCGTCGACCGACGACTACGTCGCCTACCACGACGACGAGTGGGGCCGCGGCGTCGACGAGGACCGTCGCCTGTTCGAGAAGCTGTGCCTCGAGGGATTCCAGTCGGGTCTGTCGTGGCTGACGATCCTGCGCAAGCGGGAGAACTTCCGAGCGGCATTCGCCGACTTCGATCCCGGAGCCGTCGCCGACTTCGGTGAGAACGACGTCGAGCGGCTGCTCGGTGACGCCGGCATCGTCCGGCACCAGGGCAAGATCCGCTCGACCATCAACAACGCCGGCCGGGCACTCGAGCTGATCGACGAGTTCGGATCGCTGGCAGCGTACTTCTGGCCGCACGCCGTGCTCGGTGCGCCGCCGCCGGCCGAGCTCGTCGCCACCACCGACCTCTCGACGGCGTTGTCGAGGGACCTGAAGCGGCGCGGCTGGTCGTTCGTCGGCCCCACCACCGTCTACGCCTTCATGCAGGCGATGGGTCTCGTCAACGATCACCTCGACGGGTGCTGGGTCCGGGACGCCTGCGAACGCAGCCGGAACTCGGTCGCACGCCGCGTCAGGCCGGCGCCCGGCTGACCGGCGGAGCTAGGCGGTCTGGGAGCGCGTCGCCGCGGTGTGCGCCGCCGCGTCGAGCGCACCGCCGGCCATCGAACGCAGGAGCGCTCGCATCGCGCTGTCGCCGATGCGGCTCGAGTAGGGGGTCGAGTTCATCAGACCGAGCACCGCGTGCACGGCCGCCGACGCGGCATGTCGATCCAGTTCGGGTCGGGCGGTCACCAGCGCGTCGATCCACACGTCGACGTACTCGTTCTGTCGGGTGCGCACGGCGTGCTGATCCTCGCGACGGGCGTCGACGAGGTCGCGGAAGTGCACCGTGATCAGATCCGGTCGACGCACGGCGAAGTCGATGTGGAAGTCGATCAGCCGGGCGATCACGTCGTCCGGATCGTGGCCGTTCGACCGCGCGGCGGCCACGACCTCGCGTCCACCGTCACGCAGCCGCGTCGAGATGTCGACCAGCATCTCACCGAGCAGCGCCTCCTTGCTGTCGAAGTGGTGGTACAGGGCAGGACCGCTGATGCCGGCCGCGGCGCCGAGCGAATCGATCGTCACGTTGTCGTAGCCGCGCTCGGCGAACAGTCGGGCGGCGATCGCGAGCAGCTCGCGCCTGCGGGGCGACATCGACGTCGTCATGACGTCGCACCGAACCGGGGCAACGGGCCGGCCGCGCTGACGCGGCTCGGGACGTCGTGGCCCACGAGCGATGGCAGGTCGTTCGCGATGCTCAGCAGCGCGTCCAGGTCGACGCCGGTCGAGAGGCCGAGATCGTCGAGGACGAGCACGAGGTCCTCCGTCGCCAGATTGCCGCCCGCGCCCGGCGCGAACGGGGAGCCGCCGAGGCCGCCGACGGCCGTGTCGAAGCGGCGCACCCCTTCGTCGATCGCGGCGAGCGCGTTGGCCAGTGCCGTGCCGCGGGTGTCGTGGAGGTGCAGCCCGACGTCGTCGCGGGCGGTGTCGGGCAGGGCGGCGAGGACCTCGGCGAGCCGGCGCGGCGTGGCGGTGCCGGTCGTGTCGGCGAGGGTGATCAGCGCTCCCGGCATCAGCTCGAGCGTGCGATCGACGATGGCACGCGTCGGTGATGCGTCGACGACGTCGGCGAACGGCGAGCCGAAGGCGCACGACACGATCACGTCGATCGCCGCCGCCCCCTCGGCCGCCGCTGCGATGTCGGCGAGCGATGCGACCGCGTCGTCGGTCGTACGCCCGACGTTCTTCAGGCTGTAGCCCTCCGACGCCGAGACCGTGACGGTCAGGTGCTCGACGCCCGCCGCCCGTGCCAGCTCGGCGCCGCGGGCGTTGGGGACGAGCGCCCACCACACGGTCCGGCCCGAACGCGGCAGCGACGCCATCACCTCGGCGCCCCCCGCCATCGCCGGCACGGCCCTGGGCGACACGAACGAGGCCGCCTCGACATCGCTCAGGCCCGCCACTGCGAGGCGCTCGGCCAGATGGGCGCGTTCGGCGACGGCGATCGGTTGCTCGCTCTGGAGCCCGTCACGCGGGCCGACGTCGCGGAGGCGGATCGCTGCCACGTGCCGACCTTAGTCCAGGCTCAGGTCGCCGGGCCCTGGCCACCCCCGGCGGGCGCGACGGTCACGGGTCGTGCGCGTCGGGCGAACGTGCCCCGCGCCGGCGTGCGTCAGGTCGGATCCTCGAAGCCGACGTCGGCGTGGCTGCCGTCGCAGAGCGGCTTGCTCCCGGATGCACCGCACCGGCACAGCGTGACCCGGTTGCGGGTCTCGATCGTCGAGCCGTCGGGGAGCTCGACGGGGATGCCGCCCGACACGAACAGCGGACCGTCGTCGACGACCCCGATCGCCTCCGGCAGCAGCGGCTCGGTGTTCTCGCCCATCACCTCGACGGTGAGCGCGCCGGACGGGCACTTCTCGACCATGCCGATGACCATCGCGCGCGTGTTGCCGTCGTCGGCCTTCGGCGCGGCCTTCCACACGTTGGTGATCTCGTTGCCGCAGAACCCGGCGTGCACGCAGATGTCGCGGCGGTCGCGCACGACGAGCTGGTCGGTCCCGTAGTCCTCCGCTGCGTCGGCGTACGGCCCCGGGTCGTGGTCGTCGGCCTCGAACCCCTCGCGGGCGTGGGTGCCGTCGCAGAACGGCTTGTTGCCCGACCTGCCGCAGCGGCACAGGGCGTAGCGGTCCTTCGTCTCGATCGGGTCGTCGACGTGCCACGCCAGCGGTTCGCCGGCGTCGCTCGAGACCGGCCGTCGGCGGGAGAGCGGCACCGGGCTGTCGACGAGGAACGGACCGTTGCGGGAGGCGGAGATCTCGGGCATGCCCGCCACCGTACGTCGTCGTGTGGCCGCGGTGGGCAACGGATCGCCGATTCCTCTCGACGTTCGTCGCTGTCCGGGTCGACGGCGACCTTAGTCCGCGTTAAGGTAGGGACCGTGAGCGACTGGCCACGACTCGCGACGGCGTGCGACGCGACGTCGACCCGCTTCGCCGGCAACGCCGCGACGTTCGCCGACCTGGTCGACGACCTGCGGGCGACGACCCGGCGCGCCGCGCGAGGCGGGCCGGAGCAGTCGCGCGATCGGCACGTCGAGCGCGGCAAGCTCCTGCCGCGCGACCGGGTCGACGGTGTGCTCGACCCCGGTGCGCCGTTCCTGGAGCTCTCGGCGCTCGCCGCCCACGGCATGTACGACGACCAGGTCCCCGCCGCGGGCATCATCACCGGTATCGGCACGGTGTCGGGACGGCGCTGCGTGATCGTCGCGAACGACGCGACGGTGAAGGGTGGGACCTATCACCCGATCACGGTCAAGAAGCACCTCCGGGCCCAAGAGGTCGCCCTCCACAACCGGCTCCCGTGCATCTACCTCGTCGACTCGGGCGGGGCCTTCCTGCCCGAGCAGGACGAGGTCTTCCCCGACCGCGAGCACTTCGGTCGCATCTTCTACAACCAGGCGCAGATGTCGTCCAAGGGCATCGCCCAGATCGCGGCGGTGCTCGGCTCGTGCACCGCGGGCGGCGCGTACGTGCCGGCGATGTCCGACGAGGCGATCATCGTGCGCAACCAGGGCACGATCTTCCTCGGCGGCCCACCCCTGGTGAAGGCGGCCACCGGCGAGGAGGTGTCGGCGGAAGACCTCGGCGGAGGTTACGTGCACAGCCACATCTCCGGCGTCGTCGATCACCTCGCGGAGGACGATCGTCACGCGCTGGCGATCGTGCGCGACATCGTGGCGACGCTGCCACCTCCGCCTGCGCCGCCGTGGGAGGTGACCGCTCCCGAGCCGCCGGTCGTCGACCCGTCGCAGCTCACGGGCGTCGTGTCGACCGACAGCCGTGTCCCCTACGACGTGCGTGAGGTGATCGCCCGCATCGTCGACGGCAGCCGGTTCAGCGAGTTCAAGCACAACTACGGCGACACGCTGGTGTGCGGGTTCGCCCGGATCTGGGGACACCCGGTCGGCATCGTCGCCAACAACGGGATCCTCTTCGGCGAATCGGCCCAGAAGGGGGCCCACTTCATCGAACTCTGCGATCGCCGCAAGATCCCGCTGGTCTTCCTCCAGAACATCTCCGGGTTCATGGTGGGTCGCGACTACGAGAACGCCGGCATCGCCAAGCACGGCGCCAAGATGGTCACGGCGGTCGCGACGTGCCGGGTGCCGAAGCTGACCGTGGTGATCGGCGGCTCGTTCGGCGCGGGCAACTACTCGATGTGCGGCCGCGCCTACTCACCCCGCTTCCTCTGGATGTGGCCCAACGCCCGCATCTCGGTGATGGGCGGCGAGCAGGCGGCGTCCGTGCTCGCGACCGTCCGCGGCGACTTCGAGTCGGCCGACGACGAAGAGGCGTTCAAGGCGCCGATCCGCGCACAGTACGAGACCGAGGGCCATCCGTACTACGCGACGGCGCGCCTCTGGGACGACGGCATCATCGAACCCGACCAGACCCGGGACGTGCTCGGTCTCGCACTCGGCGCGGTCGGCGAGGCGCCGCTCGACGACATCGCCTGGGGCGTGTTCCGGATGTGATGCGATGAACCTGTTCGACACCGTCCTCGTGGCCAACCGTGGCGAGATCGCCGTCCGGGTCATGCGCACCCTGCGCGACCTCGGCATCACCTCCGTGGCCGTCTACTCCGACGCCGACGCCGACGCGGTCCACGTGAAGCGCGCCGACATCGCCGTCCGCATCGGTCCGGCCGCGGCGCGCGACAGCTACCTCTCGATCGACGCCGTGATCGGGGCCGGCCTCGACACCGGTGCCCAGGCGATCCACCCCGGCTACGGCTTCCTGTCGGAGAACGCAGCGTTCGCGGGGGCCTGCGCCGAGGCGGGCATCGTGTTCATCGGACCACCGGCGAGCGCCATCGAGGCGATGGGCGACAAGATCGCCGCCAAGGCCACCGTCGCCGCCGCCGGCGTGCCGGTCGTGCCGGGCTCCGACGGGGCGGGCCTCGACGACGAAGCGATCCGCGCAGCCGCCATCGAGACCGGGTTCCCGGTGCTGCTCAAGCCGTCGGCGGGAGGTGGGGGCAAGGGGATGCGTTTGGTCGAGCGAGAGGCCGGCCTCGACGACGCGATCGCATCGGCCCGTCGCGAGGCCCGCAACTCCTTCGGCGACGACACGTTGCTCGTCGAGCGCTTCATCACCAGTCCGCGCCACATCGAGATCCAGGTGATGGCCGACAACCACGGTGACGTCGTCCATCTGGGCGAGCGCGAGTGCAGCCTCCAGCGTCGACACCAGAAGATCGTCGAGGAGGCGCCGTCGCCGCTGCTCACGCCCGCGACTCGGGCCGAGATGGGCCGCCAGGCGGTCGAGGCCGCCCGCGCCTGCGGCTACAGCGGAGCGGGCACGGTCGAGTTCATCGTGTCCGGCGACCGATCCGACGAGTTCTTCTTCATGGAGATGAACACGCGACTGCAGGTCGAGCACCCGGTGACCGAGATGGTCTTCGGGGTCGACCTCGTCGAGGAGCAGATCCGCGTCGCGGCGGGGGAGCGGTTGCGGCTCCGGCAGGACGACCTCGAGATCCACGGTCACGCGGTCGAGGCCCGCCTCTACGCCGAGGACCCCGACCGCCAGTTCCTGCCGACCGGCGGGACGATCGTGGGCCTGCGCGAGGCGGCCGGCGAGGGTGTCCGGGTCGACTCCGGCATCGCCGTCGGCACGGTGGTGGGGTCCGACTACGACCCGATGCTCGCCAAGGTGATCACCTGGGCGCCCGACCGCCACCGGGCACTCCGGCGCCTCGATGCCGCGCTCGCGGCGACCTCGATCGCCGGGGTCACGACGAACGTCGGGTTCCTGCGCCGCCTGCTCGCTCTCGACGCCGTCGCCACGGGCGATCTCGACACCGAACTGGTCGACCGTGTCCTCGACGACATCACCGGTGCCGACGTACCGATCGTCGCCATCGCTGCCGCGACGCTCGCCCCGATGGTCGGGCGAGGCACCTCGCCCGACCCCTGGCAGGCGCTGACCGGCTGGCGGCACGGCGGTGCGGCCGGGGTGCGGCGCGAGTTCGACATCCCTGTCCACGGCCCGACGGAGGTCGTCGCGACCCCTGTCGCGGGCGGATGGCGCGTGACCTCCGGAGGGGCCGTCGATCGCCACGTCGCGATCGACCGGCTCGACGAGCACCGGTGGCGGATCTCCCTGGAGGGGCGGGCGACCACCGTCGACATCTGGGACGAGGCCCCGATCGTCCACGTGGTCGTCGGTGGCGAGAGCCATCGCCTCACCGAGCTCGACGGACGTGGGGCGGGTGCGCACGGCGAGGTCGGTGCTGCCGACGGCGTCGTCCGCAGCCCGATGCCCGGGACGGTGATCTCCGTCGCCGTCGAGGTCGGCGACACCGTGGCGGCCGGGCAGACGGTCGCGATCGTCGAGGCCATGAAGATGGAGCACGCCCTGCCGGCACCATTCGACGGCGTGGTCGCGTCGATCACGTCGAACGCCGGAACGCCCGTCGTGCTCGATCAACCGATCGTCGCGATCGAACCGTCCGAACCGTCCACCGAATCGTCCGCCGAACCCTCGAGCGGATCCCGAGAACCCTCCGAAGGAGGAGCACGATGAGCTGGGAGCTGACCGAGGAGCACGAGATGCTCCGCAAGATGGTGCGCGAGTTCGCCGAGGCCGAGATCGCACCGCACGCCGCCAAGTGGGACGTCGACCACCACTTCCCCGTCGACGTCGTCCGGCAGATGGGTGAGCTCGGGCTGTTCGGCATCGTGTTCCCCGAGGAGTACGGCGGAGCCGGCGGCGACTTCGCCTCGCTGTGCATCGCGATCGAGGAGCTCGGACGCGTCGACCAGTCGATGGGGATCACGCTGTCGGCGGGCGTCGGTCTGGGCGCCAACCCGATCTTCCAGTTCGGTTCCGCAGAGCAGAAAGAGGAGTGGCTGCCCGATCTGGTGGCCGGGCGCAAGCTCGGCGGCTTCGGTCTGACCGAGCCTGGTGGCGGCTCCGACGCCGGCGCCACCGTCACACGGGCGGAGCTCGTCGACGGCGAATGGGTGATCAACGGATCCAAGGCGTTCATCACGAACTGCGGCACCGAGATCACGTCGCTCACCACCGTGACGGCCCGAACGCAAGAGGGCATCTCGGCCTTCATCGTCCCCGCAGACGCACTGGGCAAGTACGTCGAACCCGCCTACCGCAAGCTCGGCTGGCATGCCTCCGACACCCACGGCATCATCCTCGACGACTGTCGCGTGCCGGAGGGGAACCTCCTCGGCAAGCCGGGCGAGGGGTTCCGCAACTTCCTCACGATCCTCGACGACGGCCGGATCGCGATCTCGGCCCTGGCGCTCGGTTGTGCCCGGGCTGCGCTCGAGATGTCGGTCGAGTACGCCAAGGAGCGCATCGCGTTCGGCAGGCCGATCGGCGCGAACCAAGGTCTGTCGTTCCAGCTCGCCGACCTCGCGGTCAAGATCGAGAACGCCCACAACCTCACCTACAAGGCCGCGTGGCTGAAGGATCAGGGCCGGCCGATCCGGCAGGCCGCGGCGATGGCCAAGCTGTACTCGACCGAGATCGCGATGGAGGCGGTGCGGACCGGCACCCAGGTGCTCGGTGGCCTCGGCTTCATGGAGGACACGCCGATGGCCCGCTTCTACCGCGACGCGAAAATCCTCGAGATCGGCGAGGGGACGAGCGAGGTCCAACGCCTCGTCATCAGCCGCGGCCTCGGCCTGCCGGTCTCGTAGCCCGTCCCTGGCTCGCCGCGTCGCAATCCTGTTGGGCGGATCCGCGATCGCCGCGGTATGACGCTACGTGGAGCCACTACGGTTCCGCTGATCGTCGTGGGTCGACGGCTGGATGCCGGTCGCCGACCTCGATGCCTACTGCTACGACAACGTCGCCGACGATCGTGACGATGACGGGTGTCGAAGCCGTTCGGCGATGTCGTCGAGCGCGAGTTCCGCCTGGGCGACCTCCATCACCAACGCGTAGACGTCATCGTTGGAGGCTGCTGCGACGCCGACGTCGTCGACCTCGAGGAAGACGGCGACCGAGAGCCAGCCGAGCCGCTCGTTGCCGTCGACGAGGGCACTGTTCCCGACGACGGACTGGAGAAGCGCAGCTGCCTCGAGCCACATCGTCGGATAGGCATCTCTGCCGCCGACGGTGGTTCGTGGCCGTGCGACGGCCGAGGCCAGCAGGCCGACGTCGCGGATCGGTGGCGAGTCGCCGAGCAGGAGTGCGCAAGGTCGATGAGGTCGAGGAACTCGACGGGAGGCTCAGCGGCCAAGTCGATCGATCGCGTCGGCGTGCACGTCGGTGATCAGTTCCGCCGCTGCAGCGACTCGGGACCGGTGCGTTGCAGCGCGTGCGCTAGAGCCATCGGCCACTTCGGGACAAGGCACTCACGGCCGGTGCTCTCGGAGTCCTGTCAATATGGGTGAATGCCCATGACCGAGGAACAGGCTGTGCCGGCGCCGGCGATCGGCCTTCCGCGCTCCTCGGGGCGGTCCGGGAGTACGAGGCTGTTCCAGCACACGGAGAACCGAGTGGTGTCGGACCGGGAGCACCCGTCCTCGTCGGCGATTTCCTGGAGGTGCGGCCCATGGCAGCGGTGATCACCGTGGATCACTTGCACAAGACGTATGGTCGGGTCGTTGCCGTCGACGACCTTTCGTTCAGTGTCGAGAGCGGGGAGATCTTCGGCATACTCGGGCCGAACGGCGCCGGCAAGACGACGACCGTGGAGTGCATCCAGGGTCTGCGCGATGCGGACGGTGGGACGATTCGTGTTCTCGGGCTGAACCCGATGACCGAGGCAGCTGAGCTGCGACAGCGCATTGGTTCACAGCTCCAGGACGCGGGGCTGCCCGGTCGGTTGAGGGTTGCCGAGTCGCTGGAGCTGTTCGCCGCGTTCGCCCGCAACCCCGTGGACTGCGATGAGCTGCTCAGCCGATGGCGGTTGCAGGAGCAGCGCAATCAGGCCTTCGACACCTTGTCGGGCGGTCAGCGCCAGCGCCTCTTCATCGCGCTTGCGTTCGTCAACGCCCCCGAGCTGGTCTTCCTCGATGAGCTCACTCAAGGGTTGGATCCCCAGGCTCGACGAGCAACATGGGATCTCGTCCGGGAGATCCGACGAGACGGCACGACCGTCGTCTTGGTGACGCACTTCATGGACGAGGCAGAGCACCTTTGTGACCGCGTGGCCGTCGTCGACGACGGCAGGGTGGTTGCGCTCGACACGCCGCAGGGTTTGATCGACGGGCTCGGGTTGCGGTCGGTCGTGCGCTTCACGACGCAGGAGCCGGACTTGGGTTGGGTGGAGCGGCTCGACGTCGTGGAGTCGCTGACTCGTCGTGGGGACGCAGTCGAGGTGCGGGGCACCGGCGCAGTGTTGGCGATCGTCGCGTCCGAGCTGGTCGCGCACGGGATCGTCCCGGTCGACCTGCGCGTCGACCGCCCGACGGTCGAAGACGCCTTCTTGGCCTTGACCGGACGGACGATCCGGGGCTGATCGTGATGCGCGGCTACCTCGCGATGACACGCGCCGAGTTCCGACTGTTCCGTCGGGAGCCCTTCTCGATCGTCTTCGTGCTCGCGTTCCCGTTGATGATGATGATGCTGCTCTCGGCCGTCTTCGGGAACGACCAGGCCAACGCCCGAGATGTCGAGAACGGCATGCTCGTCTGGCGGGGTGTGACGCCGGCCGACTACTACACGGCGGCGTCGGTGGCGGTGATCATCGCCGCGCTCGGGCTGATGACGCTTCCGATCAACCTGTCCGGGTACCGCGAGCGCGGGATTCTGCGGCGCCTCCGGGCGTCGTCGGTGTCGGTGTGGATCCTCGTCAGCGCCCAACTCACGCTCGCGCTGGTGACCTTCGTCGCTGGCGCCCTGGTGATGGGCGTCGTGGCATGGCTCGCCTACGACGTGATGCTGCCGAGCGACGTG
>CBFCWS010000068.1:0-11035 GCA_965601765.1 uncultured Ilumatobacter sp.
GCGGTTCGGTCGGAGGCGTGGGCGCCGGGTCGGACGGCTCGGGATCGCCGGCTGGTGCCTGGGTCGTCTCGGGAGCACCGGTCGTCGGCGTGCCGCCGTCCGTGTCGTCGGGGGGAGGGGCGTCCGCGTCGTCGGCGGGGGCGCTCGCGTCGTCTTCCGGCGGCGACGCCGCGGCGACAGGAGCGGCAGCGGCTACCGGCGCAGGGGCGGCCGTCGTCGCCGCAGCGGCCGCGGCGGCGGCAGCCGCCGCAGCTTCCGCCTGCGCGCGCCGCTCGCGTTCGAGGGCTTCGCGGACGGCGACCTCGGCGAGACGCTCCTCCTCGATGCGCTGCAACTCGACCACCTCGGCCTCGGCGTCGGCCTTGAGCCGTTCCCACTCGTCGCGGGCGGCGGAGGTCTGGGCCTGTTGCCGTTCGAGGTCGGCGCGGGCGTCCTCGAGTTCCTCGATCGCGAGCTCGAAGTCGTCGACCCGGACGAGCTCGGAACCGTTCGCGACCCCGGAGTAGACACGAGCGGTCGTCCAGTCGCTGATGCGGGTCACGTCGCCGAGCACGGGGAGGGCGTCCTGCCCGGCCCCGACGTATTGCCGGATGGCGCTGTCGGACAGGCCGTCGCGTAGCGCGGCGACGTCGTTCTCGAGGTCGACCAGGTCGTCCTCGGCCTCGGCCAGCTCGACATCGAGCACGTCGAGGCGGGATTCGGCGTCGAACATCGCCTGGGCCGCATCGTTGGCCCGCTCGCGAGCCGCCATGATCTCCCGGGCGGCCCGTTCGGCCGCCTCGGCGTCGGTCTCGGCCGCAGCCGACTGCCCGAGCGTCAGCGACGAGAGGAGTGCCAGGACGACGGCCATCGCCCACATGAGGTGTCGATGGCCGGTCGTTCGCATCGCCGCATATTACAGAAACATGACGAACATGACGACCGCGGGCCGGTCGTGTTGCGATTTTCGTCTTGTGACGATCGAGGCCCGTGCCGCTGCGGACGGTTCACAGCGTCGGACGGCCGGGTTCGGCGCCGGACACTACGGTGGTCGATCGGAGCGGGTTCGGTCGTTGCGTGCCGAACCGTCGAGCCGAGTCGAGGGGGCCGAGCATGGTCGAGATCGCGGTGTTCCACCACGTGATGGGCGTGACCGACGGCGTCACCGCGCTGGCCGACGAGCTGGCGGCGGCCGGACACCTCGTCCACGTCCCCGATCTGTTCGAGGGACACCGGTTCGACTCGATCGACGAGGGGATGGCGCATGTCGAGTCGGTGGGGTTCTCCACCATCCTCGAGCGCGGGGCCGCCTCGGTCGCCGACCTCCCCGGCGAGCTGGTGTACGTCGGCGTGTCGCTCGGCGTGCTCCCGGCCCAGCACCTCGCGATGACACGGGCCGGCGCACTCGGTGCCGTGCTCCTGGAGGCGTGCGTGCCACCGGGTGAGCTCGGTGGTGACTGGCCGTCGGCGGTTCCGGTGCAGATCCACGGCATGGCCGACGACCCGAACTTCGCCGGCGAGGGCGATGTCGACCACGCCCGCGCCCTCGTCGACTCGCTCGGGGGCGGCGGCGCCGAGCTGTTCGTCTACCCCGGCGACCAGCACCTGTTCGTGGATTCGTCGCTCCCGTCGTACGACCGCGACGCCGCACGTCGGGCCGTGGAGCGCACGATCGAGTTCCTCGCCCGGATCGACGCCGCCAGGAGATAGCCCCGCCGGCGGCCCACGGGCTCCGGTTCGCCGCGACCAGGTCGTCGGAGCGATGACGCCGGTGCGCGTGATCGGTGTCACGGACCGCCGGGAGAGTCGACGGTATCTGCCGGCGGGCTGCGGTCTCTCGAACGACATACCACACACGCGCGCCGGACCGGCGCCATCCCCCGAGGAGACATCCATGAACCACCGACTCGATCTCGTGCACGAACTGTCGATCAAGGAAACGAGGTTCGCGCTCGAGCGCCTCGACCTGCGAGACCTCGTGTGGCTGCGACCGCGCGTCGACGTCCTCGTCGTCGTCGACACCGAGATCCAGGTCGCCGACACGTACGACAGCTTCGGCGTGGGTCGCTTCATCCGTCTGCTGCGTGAGTCGTACGTCGGATGCACCGGCTTCCGTGTCGACGTCGCGACGCGCAACACGCAGGCGTTCTCCGACAACGGCCCCGGCGGCGACGGTCACATCCGCTACCGCGGGTTCCGGTTCGACTCCGTCGACGGCGGCGACCCGGTGGTCGACCGGTACGACGAGATCTTCATGTTCGGGTTCAAGCCCGACAACAACGGGGGCGACGACAGCCGCATCGACGACGCAGCGCTGCCCGGCGTCGTGCCGATGGATGCCGCCGAGCGCGACGCGATCGCGGCGTTCATGGACGACGGGGGAGGGGTGTTCGCCACCGGCGACCACGACTACCTGGGGGCGACCATGTGTCACCACATCCCGCGCGTCCGGAGCATGCGCAAGTGGACGAACGCCGACGGCGTCCCCCCGATCGGTGGGTCGACCCGGATCGACACGCACCAGCCGGTCACGCCCGGACAGCATGCGGGCACGCAGATGATCCCGTCCGGCGCACAGAGCGACGCCGCGCCACAGCCGATCGAGTGGGTGCCGGTCGTCGACTACCGGGTGGGCCTGTTCCGCTTCCGCGAACCGCACGAGGTGCTCTGCCACCCCACGCTCGGCCCGATCGACGTGATGCCCGATCACGCGCACGAAGGGGTCTGCTTCACGCGTGCCGAGATCGAGGCCGATCCGGTCCGGCGGGCCGAGTTCCCGGGCAGCGAGCTCCCGGTCGTCATCGCCTACGGCAACGTCGTCCCCGACCCGCCCTACGACCACCAGAAGGGCGCCGTCGATCCGCAGCGCTTCCCCATGATCAGCGTCTACGACGGCACGGTCGACGACGTCGGTCGGGTGGTCGTCGACTCGACGTGGCACCACTGGATGAACATCAACGTCGACGACATCGAGGCCGCCGGCGGCGACGACTGGGCCAAGATCTCGCGGTACTTCCTCAACGTCGCGCGATGGATCGCCCGTCCCGGATCGATCCGCAAGTGGTGCTGGTGGGAGCTGGTCGCCGCGAACTGGAAGTACGTCGGCATGGAGGAGTTCCATCCCGAGGCGACGACGCTCGAGCTGGGCGTCGCGGTCCACGGCCACCTCGCCCGCCTCCTCGGGCCGTGCACGGTCCGGAGCTTCGTCTTCGACAGCATCTGCGATCTCGTCCCGGAGCTCTGCCACCGCCTCGTCGAGCGCTACCGGATCCCACGACCGGATCCGTGCCTGTCGTGCCCGCCGTTCGACGTGCTCGAGCGCGCCGTCCTCGGCGGGGCCGTGCAGGCGATCATGCCGCTGGCCGAGCGGATCAGGGTCACGCTCGAGCACGGTGACGGCTTCGAGGTCGACCTCGACGAGATCGAGCGGCTGGGGCTGGAGGGCGCCCGCAAGGGTCTGGCCGAGTTCAGCAAGGAGCTCCTGGCGTCGACCGACGACGTCCGAGACCTCTTCGAGTCGACGCTCGGCGCGCTGCGCTGATCCGCCCGATCGGGGTCGACGGACGCGGCGACGTCCGGGCACGATCCCGTGGGCTCAGGTTCGCCGCACGATCTCGGCCGCGTCGAGCCCGGTCGCCTTGGCGAGCTGGTGGAGCCGTTGCTGGACGGCCTGGCTGTCGGGCAGGCCGTCGGCGCTGGTGACCTCGAGTCGCACGGCGTCGGCGTCGAACCGCAGGCGAGCGTGCCCGAGCATCTCGGGCACGCTCGCCGAGAACCGGTGGCCCAGCAGGAGCACCCGCCCCAGGATCTCGGCGCGCCGGAGCTCGCTCACGGTGAGGAGGTCGCCGATCGTCGAGGTGACCTCGTCGTCGATCTTGCCGCCGTAGCGGGCCATGATCGCCAATGCGACGAAGGCTCGCTCGGGGTGGGAGATGCCGATGAACGGGAACTGCAGCAGCCGCAGGAAGGCGTCCCGCGCCCGCACCTTGACGTGGTCGCGCCAGCACATGTCGGTCAGCGCGCACGCCGTCAACCGCAGGCGGCGGTCCTGGGGCGACTCGCCCGGGAACACGTCGTCGGTCCAGCGGGCGAGTGCAGCACTGAAGGCGGGGACGCGCGCCATCGGCAGGCCGATCGCCTGCGCGCCCTCGAGGAGTGCGTCCCGGGACTGCTCGTCCCGATCGAGCTGGGAGTACAGCCACCCCTCGCGCAGACCGCTCGCGGAGAACACGACCTGGTCGGGTCGCCACTGCTTGAGCACCCGCGCCATGACCAGTGCGGCCGCCGGGAGCGTGTCGTTCCGACGGCTCGGCACGTCGGGCAGCGACGCGACCTCGTCGGGGCTCATCCGCGAGATCTGCTTGGCGTGCTCGCGAGCGACGTCGCCGGAGATGGCGTACCCGTGCACCACGTTGATCGGATGACCGGTCATGGCGATGTGAACCCGGGCGAGCGCCCGCCACCCGCCGCCGACGGCGTACATCACCGGGTCGGTCAGGAGCGGCGGCAGGCTCGTCGCGAGGACCGAGTCGATGTGCTGCTTGGCGGCGTCGATGTCGTCGTCCATGAGCGCTTTCACCCGCAGCGCGCCGAGCGGCATGCTCGCGGTGCGCTCGCCGACGTCGTCGACGACCACCTCGGCGACGTCGAGGCTGCCGCCGCCGAGATCGCCCACGAGTCCCTTGGGCTCGAAGCACCCCGACACGACGCCGAGCGCTGCGAGCCGCGCTTCCTGGTCGCCGGACAGGATCCGGGTGTCGAGGCCGGTCGCCGCCCGGATCCGGTCGATCAGCTCGCCGCCGTTCTTCGCCCGGCGGGTCGCCTCCGTCGCGAGCACGTCGACGCGGCGGACGTCCATCGCTTCGGCGATCGAGGCGAACCGCCTGACCGTGTTCAGCGCCTCCGACATCACCTGCTCGGTGAACCGGCCCTCGCCGTCGAGGCCGTTGCCCAGTGCGACGAGCGACTTCTCGTTGAACCGCGGGAACGGCGCACGGCTCAGGTCGTCGTAGACGACGAGCCGGATGGAGTTCGACCCGACGTCGATGACGCCGATGTGCTCCTCCCGACGACCGAGGACGCGATCGGTGTCGATCGCGAGCGCGTCGCTGCGGGTGGGTGTGAACGTCGCGGTCACCGTGCCTCCGCTCGGGGACGGTCCGGCCGAGACCCTGGGATGGAGCGAACGCAGGTGGTGGAGCGACGGCGCAATCGCTGCGTGGTCATCGACGAGCACCGTACCAGCGACGGTCCGACGCGCAGACCAGCTGTCGGTCGCGGCCGCCGTGGGATACCCGACGCCGCGGGGCCCGTCGCGAGGTCTCGGGGCCGGTCTCGGCGGCTCGCGCCCGTAGGCTCGCCGCGATGGGGCACGACCACGGCGACCACGACGACCCTCACGTCAGCGAGCTCGACCCGATGGACGTCCGGGTGCGGGCGCTCGAGACGTTGTTGACCGAGAAGGGGTACATCGATCCGGCGGCGCTCGACGAGGTGATCGACGCCTACGAGACCCGGATCGGCCCGCAGAACGGCGCCAGGGTCGTCGCCCGCGCCTGGGTCGACCCCGAGTTCCGCGAGTGGCTGCGGCGGGACGCGACCGAGGCGATCGCGTCGCTCGGGTTCGGCGGCCGCCAGGGCGAGCACATGGTGGCCGTCGAGCAGTCGGACGACGCCCACCACATGGTGGTGTGCACGCTCTGCAGCTGCTACCCGTGGCCGGTGCTCGGACTCCCGCCCACCTGGTACAAGAGCGCGCCGTACCGGTCTCGTGCGGTGCGCGACCCGCGGGGCGTGCTGGACGAGTTCGGGGTGACGGTGCCCGACGACGTCGAGTTCCGGGTGTGGGACTCGACGGCGGAGGTCCGCTACCTCGTGATCCCGCAACGCCCGGGTGGTACCGAGGGGTGGTCGGAGGACGAACTCGCGCGGCTCGTGACCCGCGACTCGATGATCGGGGTCGGGCTCGCGCGCGATCCCTCGACGGTCGAGCGGGCCGGCGCATGAGCGATCGGGCAGCATCCGGGTACGAGACCCACGCCGATCTCGGCGGGACGACCGGTCACGGCCCGATCGTTCCCGAGCCCGAGGGCGAGCTCTGGCACCACGACTGGGAGGCGCGGACGCTCGCGCTGACCCTGGCGGCCGGGGCGTCGGGCAGGTGGAACATCGACATGAGTCGCCGCTATCGGGAGACGCTGCCCGACTACGACGAGCGGTCGTACTACGAGATCTGGATCGGCGGGTTGGAGCGGTTGCTGGTCGACCGTGGGCTGGTCACCGCGGAGGAGCTCGCGAGCGGACACCCGATCGTCGAACCGATCGAGGTGCGCGGGGTGCTCGCCGCCGGCCGGGTCGCGGCTGTGCTGGCCCGAGGTGGCCCGACCGAGCGCGAGCCGACGGCGCCGGCGCGGTTCTCGGTCGGTGATCGGGTCCGGACCAGGTCGGGGTCGGTCGACCACCACACCCGCCTGCCCGGCTACGCGGCCGGGCAGGTCGGCAGGGTCGAGCGCGTCCACGGCGCGCACGTCTTCCCCGACACCAACGCCCACGCGCTCGGCGAGAACCCCCAGTGGCTCTACACGGTGGTGATCGACGCGACCGACGTCTGGGACGACGCCGAGCCCGGCAACACCGTGTCGGTCGACGCCTGGGAGTCGTACCTGTCGCCGGTGGAGGCGACGTGACCGAGCTGCTCCCCGGCCAGCCGCACCACGAGGGCGGACCGGTGTTCCGCGAGCCGTGGGAGGCACACGCGTTCGCGATCGCGGTCCAGCTCCACGAGCGCGGTCTGTTCACATGGGCGGAGTGGGCCGAGGCGCTGGCGGCGGAGATCGACGCGGGCCGTGGTGACGGCGAGACCTACTATCACGCCTGGTTGGCGGCCCTCGAACGCCTGGTCGCGGCCAAGGGTGCAGTCCCGGTCGAGGACCAGGCCATCGCCCAGGAGGCCTGGCGCCGGGCGGCCGCACGGACCCCGCACGGCGAGCCGATCGAGCTGGCCGAAACCGACTTCTCCTGACCGACGCCGGGCGCGATTCTCACATCTCGTCGACCTCACCTGCAGCGGATCTCACATGAGGGTGGCGGCGAGCGCGGCGCCGAGCTCCCAGCAGGCGGCGAGGTCGTCCGACGTCGGTTCGCCGGTCACCCGTACGGGGGCTTGCGCCTGGCGCCAGTCGAGGCCGGTCGTGATCTTGGCGATGTCGCGCAGCGCACCGTCGACGTCGTTGTTGCCGTGGACGTAGACACCGTACGGCCGGCCGCAGGTCTCGTCGAGGCACGGGTAGTAGATCGTGTCGAAGCAGTGCTTGAGCGCGCCGCTCATCGTGCCGAGGTTGGCCGGCGTGCCCAGCACGAACCCGTCGGCGGTGAGCACGTCGGCGGCGGTGGCGGCGAGGGCGGCCCGGGTGACGACCTCGACCCCGTCGATCCCCTCGGCCCTCGTGCCGTCACGGACCGCCTCGAACATCGAGTGCATCGACGGCGAGGGGGTGTGATGGATGATCAACAGGCGCGCCACATGCTCATGGTCGCGCAGGGTGATCGCCGGCTCCACCGCCGCGCGTCCCGACATCGCCTCGGATCGCTTCCAGCAGCCCCGGTGCGACGACGGCCGGTCGTCGCGATTCCCGTGGTGCAAAATGGCCGGTGTGGACCCTGCAGCCCTTCGAGACGAACTCGATCGCGCGCTCGTCTCGCATCGTGCTCGCCTCGCGGCCGAGACCCGGGAGCAACGGCTGTTGGAGACCTACGGGGTCGCGGGCCGACTGCCTCGGCTTCACCTGGCCGACGGCCTGCCGACGCCGGTGACCACCATCTCGTCCGATCACGGCCCGATACTCGTCAAGCGCGACGACCTGACCTCCACCCTGTACGGAGGGAACAAGGTGCGAAAGCTCGAGTTCGTGCTCTCGGAGGTGAAGCGCCGGCGCTGCGTGCCCGTGATCGTCGGAGCGACCGCGAGCCATCAGGTGTTGGCCAGCGTCCTGTACGGGCGTCTCGTGGGAGTCGAGTGCGCGGTCGTGCTGTTCCCGCAGCCACCGAACCCCGAGGAAGCCGTGTTGTCGATGGTGCTGGACGCGTTCGATGTGCCCGTGGTTCGTTCGGCCACGCCGAACCGGTCGCCGCTCGCAGTGGCTCGAGCGCTCGCGGTGCGCGGCGCGGGCGAACGACGACGTTGCCTCGTCTATCCGGGGAGCTCGTCGCCGAGAGGAACCCTCGGTTACGTCGAGTGCGGCCTCGAGATCGCCGACAGCGTGAAGCGCGCGCAGTGCCCCGAGCCCGACGTCGTGTACACCGCCTTCGGAACGGGGGGCACTGCCGTCGGGCTCGCGCTCGGACTGCAGCTCGGCGGGCTCGCGACGAGCGTGTGTGCGGTGCGGGTCGGCGAGCCGATCATCACGAATCGCGCCCACCTCCGGCTGATCGAATGGCGAGCTCGACGGCTGCTGACCTCGCTCGGGATCCCGGTCCGATCGGCGATGCACCGGATCTCGCTCGAGACGTCGTACCGGGGGGAGGGGTACGGCCATCCGCTCCCGCACGCTCGCGATGCCACAGCCCTCGCCGCGTCGGCGGAACTGCCGGTCGACCAGACGTACACCGCCAAGGCGCTCGCGGCGGCGCTCGACCATCGGCGGCGCGATGGTGACGCCACCATCATGTTTCTCGAGACGCTGTCGGCCCCGCTCCGGGTCGCGATCGACGGGCCCGGCTGGACGCATCGGCGGTGACCCTCGCCAGCCATTCTCCGATCAGAGGTTCATCGCTGTAGCCCCCATGCCGTCGTAGGGGAAGTCGCGGGCGACGGGGATCGAGCAATCGAACGTCCGCTGGGGCCGCGTGAGGAGGCAGCGTGCTTGCGGACTCCGGCACTGCGAAGAGATGTTGGCCGATGTAGTCGGTGTCTCGGTAGAAGTTGACCCAGCTCCCGCTCGGGCTGCAGCCGCCGGCGGTCGCTCGCAGTTCGTCGTCGCTGAAGTACTCGGGGAAGAACGGCATGAACAGCTGCCTGATCGGGGAGCCCTCGGTCACGATCGAGATGCGCCCGAGTCGATCGGCTCCGCCGGACGAGCTCGCCAGCGACGCGGCGGCGGCGAAGCAGAGCACGGTCCCCTGACTGTGCGCAACGACGACGACATGGCTTCCCTCGTCGATCAGCGTGCGCAGCCGGTCCCGGAGCTCGGGGACGGCGCGTTCGGCGTAGCAGGGCGCGGCCAGGGGGTGATAGACCCGCGGCCAGAAGGTGAGGACGTCCCACACCTTCCCGACCGTCTGACGCGAGTCGCGGGCTCGGACCGCGGCGCGCAGCACGAACACGCCGGGGAACAGGAAGAGCACGAGCGCCCACGAGCCGGCCGTCTCCAACCACGTCCAACCGAGCAGTGGCGCGCTCTCGGCACCGTCCCCTGTCGCGAAGAGCAGCAGGATCGTGCTCGCGAAGACGAGGAGGAGCAGGCTCGACAGCACGTCAGCCCGACGACCGAGGAGCGCATTCAGTCTCGCTCTGCTCACCGATTCGACCCATGCTCGGTGCTGCGGTGACTCGGAGGGCGCAGGGCCGTAGTCTCTCGTCGTGGCGGCTCGGGAAGCCGTGCGTGACGTCGGACGGAGGTACCACGTGGCGACGACGGCGACGACCACGATGACGCTGAACGCGAAGAAGCTCGAGTTGCCGCCGATCTTGTCGCTCCCGAGCTGGCCGGCGGTCTCGTCGTCCTCCAGGTACGCGATGGTTCGCACCAGGACTGCGCTGAAGCCCGCGAACACGAGCACGAGACCGAGTCCGATGGCCACGGGGACCGGGTAGATGCGGAACCGGGTCGCTCCCGTGGCCCCGTCGTCGGCGCTCGGTCGATCGGAGCCGGGCGGTCGTTCCGTGCCGGGACGCCTCCGGAAGCGGGTCCGGAGGAGACGTCGCTCGGTGGTCGCCTGACTCACCTCGTCGAAGCCCTTCCAGAGCTGGCGGGCGAACGCAGCCAGGTACGACAGGTTGCGCCCCCACAGTCGTCCCACGCCGACGACGAGCAGCGACGCGATGAACGGCAGGACGCCGACGAGTGCGGCCCACCAGATGAGCTCGACGAAGCCGTGCTCGGCAAAGGCATCCGCTGGTGCTGCTCGGTCGCGCCACGCCCAGCCGATCAGCCCTGCCACGATCACGAGGCCCGTGTGCATCAGCGCCCATCCGACGACCTTCGAACGGAAGCCGAATCTGTTCCTGCCGCGATCCTCTTCGGCATCGGCGATCAGGAGGTCGTGGTACCTGTGGTCGCGCCACACGAACCGATCGGGACGAGCGAGCGCGCCGATCAGTCCGCACCACAGCGCGGCGACGACGCAGAGCCACGCCCGCAACGCAGGGTCGTCCGGCCACCCGCTCTCGGCCGTGGCAGCAGACAGCGTGGTGCCGGCGGCGAACCCCAGCGTCATCGTGGCTGCCATGAGATGCAGCCGGTAGAGCGCTCCGGGTGAGGCCAGTTGGTACCAGAAGCCGGCGTCGCCGAGATGGGTGGTCCGGCCCCGACGGCGCGTACCGGGCGACGACGCCAACTCACCGACGCTCTCGTGGAGGCGACGGTTGCGCGCCGACGCTCCGAAGAGCACGCTGATCAGGACGAGCACGACACTGAGCCCGACGGCGGCCCGCCAGACGCCGTGACCGGCGCCGTCCTCGTCGGGGAACCACCGCAGTGGGCCGAGCCACCAGTGCTCACTGCAGGCAGGATCGGAGCCACACCGCATCGCTCCGACGTCCACGAAGAGCACGAGCAGGTAGAGGACGTAGATGATCGTCAGCCCTGCCCCACCGAGCCGGACCAGCCCGCGCATGATCATCAACGGCCACGGCCGAGCGCCCCGTGCCCCAGCCGGCTGGAGCATCCATCCGGCGACGTTGACCAGCGTGAACGGCAGGAGGAGCCACCAGAACCCGGTGATCACAGCCTTCGAGTTCAGGCCGCCCCAGACGTAGGCCTCGACGACGTGGTCGCCGTCGCGGTCCTCCCGGAGCCGGTGGAAGCCGGAGGTGGCGTCACCTTCGACCTGGACGACG
>CBFCWS010000069.1:0-10868 GCA_965601765.1 uncultured Ilumatobacter sp.
GCCGGCGGACGATCGAGGAGCAGCGGCCACCCGGGTTGGTGCTCGTCCAACTCGACGAGCTCACGCATGCGATCCCCGTCGCCCAGGGCCAACGCGAGAGGATCGAGGAAGTGGCACGGCGCGTCGACGTCGAGGCCGCATCGCGCGAGCTCGAGCGAGCGCTGAGGAGCGCCGATCCGTCACCCGAGCACGAGCGTCTCGTGGCCTCGCTGCGCCCGTCACGAGTCCGCACACGTGGTCGCGAACCGGGTCGACGACCTGGCACGGCGATCGAGCGGGCGCCCGTCGACCTCGATCTGCTCGCGGCCCGCCGACCTGTTCGAGGAGGTCCTCGGCCTTTGACCGTCCGCCACCCGTCGCGAATGGTGCCTGGCACCATTCGCGACGGGTGGCGCTTGCCTCCGGGCGGTCGGGTGGACGACGATGGGTGTATGGCTGACACCCTGGGGATGATTCTCGACGTGACGCCAGGCGATCACGAGGGGTTCGAGCGACAGTTGCTGGAGGGGATGGGGCACGAGGTCGACGTGTGCCACGGTCCCGACGGCGGAGGCGGGTGCCCCCTCATCGACGAGGGTGCGTGCAGCAAGGTCGACGGCGCGCACGGAGTCGTGTTCAAGCTCGATCTCGACCGCGAGCTCCATCGGCAGATCCTCCAGCGGTACCGCGAGACCCTGCCCGCCGACATGCCGGTCGCGGTCGCCGTCCGGCCCGGGCAGGAGGCCGACCACCAGGAGTTGCTCGACGGCCTCTACATCTGGAACCACACGCCGACCGCCGCCGACCTCGACGGGTTCGCAGCGTTGGTCGAAGCCGCCGACGACACCCGCGAATAGCCCTCGATCGGGCGTTCAGGTGCTGGGTTCGTACCACTGGTCGTGGTTGTCGAGGAGGCGATCGGCTTCCGTGGGGCCCCACGAGCCGCGGAAGTAGGGGTGGACGGGGCCGGGCTCGTCGAGGGCGGGTTGGACGACCCGCCACGTCTCCTCGACGACGTCCTGGCGGGCGAACCGGCGCGGCGATCCGGCGAGTGCGTCCCCGAGCAGTCGCTCGTAGGCCTCGGAGCGCTCGCCGAGCGCGTGCTCGAAATCGACCGCGACATCGACCTCCTGGCTGTCGAGGTCAGGTCCCGGGGTCTTGGCCTGCAGGGAGAACGTCACGCCGTCGCGCTTGCCGAGGCGGAACCTGACCAGGTTGTTGTCGGGCGGCGGCCCACCCGCCTCGTCGAAGAGGAGGCGGGGCGGTCGGTGGAACTCGACGACGGCCTCGGTCGCCGCCGACGCGAGACCCTTGCCGACGCGTACGTACCAGGGCACTCCCGCCCAGCGCCACGAGTCGATCTCGAGTCGTGCAGCGGCGAAGGTCTCGACCGTCGAGTTCGCCTCGGCACCGGGCTCGTCGCGGTAGCCGACGTACTGGCCGCGCACGAGCTGAGCCGGGTCGATCGGTGACATCGCGGCGAGGACCTTGGCCTTCTCGTCCTGGAGGAACCGCGAGTCGGAGCCCGACGGTGGCTCCATCGCCAGCAGCGCGACGACCTGCAACAGGTGGTTCTGGAGCACGTCGCGGATCGCACCCACGCCGTCGTAGAACGCACCTCGCCCCTCGACGCCGATCGTCTCCGACATCGTGACCTGCACGCTGCGCACGTAGCGCCGGTTCCACACGGGCTCGAGCAGCGTGTTGGAGAACCGGAAGACCATCAGGGCCTCGACGCTCTCCTTGCCGAGGTAGTGGTCGATCCGGAAGATGCGCTCCTCGGGAAACACGGCCCCCAGCGTGTCGTTGAGCTCCCTGGCCGACGACAGGTCGCGGCCGAACGGCTTCTCGACCACGATCCGTCCCCGTTCGTTGAGCGCGACCGAGGCGAGACGTCGCGCGACCTCGGGGAACATCGACGGGGGGATCGCCATGTAGTAGACGGCGTTGCGCGAGCCGTGGCGATCGAGCGCGTCGCGCAGCGAGTCCCATGTCGCCGGGTCGGCGTAGTCGCCCTGGATCAGGTCGAGGCGCTCCTGGAGCGGATCGACGACGGCGACGTCGGCATGGGGATCTACCGCGATGATCGATTCCCGGGCCCGTTCCCGGAACATCTCGTCGGTCCACGTGCTCCGCGCGACCCCGATCACCGGCACCCGCAGCCAGCCGGCCGCCTCGAGGCGGTAGAGCGCCGGGAACAGCTTGCGCTTCGCGAGATCTCCGGTCGCGCCGAACAGGACGAGCGCGTCGGCCTCTGGCTGGGTGCGGAGATCGTGGATCATCGCGCCGCGTTGCGCTGTTCGCGGTGCCCGCCGAAGCCGGCGCGCATCGCCGACAGGACCTTGTTGGCCATGTCGGCCCGACCGCGTGACTCGAAGCGCGAGTACAGCGCAGCCGACAGGACGGGCGCCGGCACTCCCTCGTCGACCGCAGCGAGGATGGTCCAGCGACCCTCGCCCGAGTCGCCGACGTGGCCCTCGTACTCGTCGAGCCGTGGATCGTCGAGCAGCGCTTCGGCCGTGAGGTCGAGCAGCCAGCTCGTGACGACCGAGCCTCGTCGCCACACCTCGGTGATCGCTGCCAGATCCATGTCGTACTGGTAGTAGCGGGTGTCGTCGAGTGCCGCGATCTCGGAGTCGAGGGTGGAGCTCACCCGGCCGATGTCGGACCGGCGCAGCACGTTGATCCCCTCCGCGTAGGCGGCCATCATCCCGTACTCGATGCCGTTGTGGACCATCTTGACGAAGTGGCCGGCGCCGGACGGCCCGCAGTGCAGCCAGCCCCGCTCGGCGGGGGAGGGATCGTCCGTCCGCCCAGGGGTGCGCTCGGCTGCGTCGACCCCGGGTGCGAGGGTGTCGAAGATCGGTTCGAGCTCACGGACGGCGTGGTCGTCGCCTCCGATCATGAGGCAGTAGCCCCGCTCCAACCCGTGCACGCCGCCCGAGGTCCCGACGTCGACGTAGCGGACGTCGCCGGCGGCGAGCGCCTCGGACAGGTCGACCGCCTGGCGGTACCACGAGTTGCCGCCGTCGATGACGGTGTCGCCCGGGGAGAGGCGGGCGACGAGCGCGTCCACGGTGTCGGCGACGAACCGAGCAGGGATCATCACCCACACGTGTCGTGGTGGTTCGAGGGCCTCGACGAGCTCGGTCAGCGTCTTCGCCGGCAGCGCACCCTCGCCGGCGATGGCGTCGACCGCATCGCCGTCGACGTCGTAGGCGACGCACTCGTGCCCGTCCGCCATCAGCCGACGCACCATGTTCGCGCCCATCCGTCCCAGTCCGATCATGCCCAACTGCATGCACGCAGCCTCTCACGTCCGACCGCGACCGTGACGAAGCAAGCCTGGCGTGCGTCGGCACGGGGCGGGGCGGGGTGTGGGGGTACGGTCGGTGGGCGTGAGCGACGTGGCGCGGGATCTGACGTCGGTGAGGTCGTCGCACGTCGCGTTGGCAGGATGGCTCGGCGGTCTCGACGAGGTCGATCCGACGACACCGTCGCAGTTGCCGGGCTGGACGGTCGGACACGTGCTGACCCACATCGCCCGCAACGCCGACAGCCACCGCAGCATGCTCGCCGGCCACGCCCAGTACCCCCACGGACGGGAGGGCCGCGACGCCGACATCGAGGCGGGCGCCGGGCGGCCGTGGGTCGAGCTCGTCGACGACGTCGCCGCCTCGAACCTCGCGCTCGAGACGGCGTGGGACGCCCACGACGACTGGGATGCGACGTCGGAGACGGTCGGCGGGCCGCGCCCGACCGAGCTGCTGCCCCTCCTGCGCCAGCGCGAGGTCGAGATCCACCGGGTCGACCTGGGCCTCGGGTACCGGCTCGACGACCTACCCGCCGACTACGTGCGGCGTGACCTGCGGCTGATGGTGATGCTGTGGCGCGCCCGCAAGCCGATGGGGCTCACCACGTTGCCGGAGGCCGCGCTGCACACGTCACCGGCGCGGCGGCTCGGCTGGCTGATGGGGCGAGTCGAGATCGACGGTCTCGGGCCCGCCGGGATCATGGGCTGACGCACCGGTCGACCTGCCGCACCGGTCGTCGAGATCGGCGAGGACGGGTGCCCACACGCAGTCGAGGGTGTGGCGGGTGAGGGCGACGACGTCGGCGAGGTGCAGCGTCGCCGGATCGTCGCTCCGGATCAGCTCGAGCGAGCCGCGCACGGCGGCGATGTCACGCAGCAGCCGACCGACGTCGGCCCGATCGGTCATCGCTCGCGCTCGATGGTCCATGCGATCTCGCGGAGGTGGTCGGCGGCGGCGAGCAGCTGTTGGATGTTGCGCTGCAGCAGCCGGCTGCACATCCGGGCGCGCAGGTCGTCGCGCACCACGACGATCCGCTCGGGATCGAACCGGGCGATCGCCGACGACTCGATCGCGGTCGCCAGCCGCCGCAGCTCGTCCACCCTCGCCGCGCTCGTGTCTGGGTCGTCCCGGTGGAGCGATCGCACCCCTGCGGATGGGCGGCGGGCGACCGAGAGGGGAACGGGACGGCGGTGTCAGAAGTCGCGGCGCACGATCGTGCGGTGGTCGATGCCGGTCTCCGCCGTGACGTAGACCGGTCCGACCGCCTCGAACCCGAGCTGCTCGTAGAAGCTCACCGCACCGAGCCGGGCGCGCGCCCAGATCAGCTTGATGCCTCCCTCGGACGCCCGGGCGAGGCCGGCGCGCACCAGCGCGACCCCGGCACCCTGGCCGCGCACCTCGGGTGCTGTGGCCATGCCGCGCAGGCGCCAGGCCGGCCGGCCGGGTTCGTCAGGCAACGGTTCGGGCATCCAGGTGGCGACGCCGACGATCGTGTCGGGATGCTCGGCTCGCACGGCCGCGAGGTGGAGTGCGTCGTCGTCGCCCTCGAAGCGGACGTCCCCGCTCGGGGTCCCGCTGCGCAGCACGCGACCGCGGAGGGCATGGGTCTGGTCGGGCGTGAGCTCGATGATCGCCCAGTTCGCCATGGCATCACGCTACGCGCGACCGCAGCTCAGACGCCGAGCGTCGCGACGGTCCGGTCGGCGACGGCCGCTGCCTCGCCGGCGTCGTGGGTCACCCAGACGGCCGTCGTGCCGGTGGTGCGGAGGATGGCGGCGACCTCGGTGGCGAGGCGGTGCTGGAGCTCGGTGTCGAGCCCGGTGAGGGGCTCGTCGAGAGCGAGCACCTTGGGGACCGTCGCGAGCGAGCGCGCCAGCGCGACCCGTTTGGCTTCGCCGCCCGACAAGCGGTCGATGCGACGCCCCCCGAAGCCGGTGAGGCCGACCAGGTCCAGCATCTCCTCCACGCGCCGGTGCCGGTCGCCGGTGCGGACGCGGGCGATCTTCAGGCCGTACCCGACGTTGCCGGCGACGTCGAGGTGCGGGAAGAGCTGCTCGTCCTGGAAGACCATCCCGACCGACCTGCGGTGGGTCGGGACCTCCGACACGTCGCGCCCGTCGATGCACACGGTTCCGGTGGCGGGGGTGATCAACCCCGCGATGACGCGCAGCGCGGTGCTCTTGCCGCTCCCCGACGGCCCGCGCAACGCCACGATCTCACCGGGGGCGACCTCGATCGACCAGTCGTCGAGCACCCGGCGTTCGCCGAAGGTCACGGTCACGCGGTCAACGCGCAGCATCGTCACCCCGCACGATGCCGCCGCCCAACCGGTCGACGACGACGACCACACCGACCGTGAGCGCGGCCAGGATCGTCGCCAGCGCGAAGGCCTGGGCCTGGAACACCGCACCCGTCCGCGCCAGCAACCGCTCGATCACGATCGGGAGGGTCTCCTCCCCGGAGCGCGACAGGAAGCTGGTCGCTCCGAACTCGCCCAGCGAGATCGCCACGGCCAGCCCGGTCCCGATCGCGAGCGGGCGGCGCATGCTCGGGAGCGTGGTCGACGCCCATGCCCGGACGGGTGAGGCACCGAGGGTGGCGGCGGCCGCTCGCTGATCGGAGGGGATCGAACGGACCACCCCGAGCGCGCTGCGCACGACGAACGGCACGGCCACGAGCGCGTGGCCGACACCGACCAGCCACGGTTCGGACCGCCAGTCGACCGGATCGGTGTCGAACGTGATCAGCATCCCGAAGCCGATCGTCACGGCTGAGGTGCCCAGCGGCAGCATCAGACCGGTGTCGAGGAGGCGCCCGCTCCGGCGCAGCACCGAGATCGCCGCGACGGCGAGCGCGCCGATCAGCGCCGCGAGCGCCGCCGACCAGATCGCGGTGGTGATCGAGGCCCCCAGCGCGGCGATCGGGTCGACGCCCAGCCGGAGACCGGGCCGGATCTCGGTGCGGCCGAGGTTCCGCCACGCATCGAGGGTGTACCCGCTGTCGAGGCGCAACGATCGCTCGACGAGCGCGACGATCGGCACGACGACGATCACCGCCGCGGACGTCGCGCTCGCCCAGACCCACCATCGGCGCCGACCCTCGGGCCGCGGTCGCCGAAGGTCGGCCGGCGCCGCGAACGTGACAGTGTGCCGTCGCTGCCAGCGCGCGCTCACCGCGACGACGAGGCCGAGCACGAGCAACTGCACCACCGAGAGCACGGCGGCACCGCCGACGTCGCCGAGCTGGGTGGCCCGC
Organism: uncultured Ilumatobacter sp.; assembly: GCA_965601765.1. Taxonomy (GTDB): domain Bacteria; phylum Actinomycetota; class Acidimicrobiia; order Acidimicrobiales; family Ilumatobacteraceae; genus Ilumatobacter. The sequence continues at coordinate 6,549 of CBFCWS010000069.1, forward strand.
CGCCACACCTCGACCTCGATCGTGCGCCGACCGGTCGTGCCCAGCACGCGGATGACACCGAACGAGGTGAAGGTGAACAGGAACACGATCGCGGCCGCCGCCGCGAACGCCGGGCGGAGCAGCGGGAACGAGACCGTTCGGAACACCTGCCAGGGCGAGGCACCCAGGGTCGCCGCCGCCGACTCCATGTCGCGGGGGAGGCGTTCCCACACGGTGCCGACCGTTCGGACGACGACCGCCAGGTTGAACGCGACGTGGGCGCCGAGGATCGCCCACACGCTGCGATCGATGCCGTCGGGGAGGACGGCGACGAACGCCGCCCCGACGACGACGGTCGGGAGGACGAAGACCGCGGTCAGCACGCTGACGAGCAGCGATCTGCCCGGGAAGCTCCAGCGCGCGACCGCCCACGTCGGCGCGAGCCCGATCAGCAGCGTCGCACCCGTGCTGGCGACCGCCTGCCACAGCGTGAACCACAGCACCTCCCACGTCGCGCTGCGGGTGAGCGTGTCGGCGATCGACGAACCGTCGAGTGCGCGGGCGAGGAGGGTGGCGAACGGCCAGGCGTAGAAGACGGCGAGGACGAGCGCAGGCGGCGCGACGAGCGCCGCCACGGCCCACCGGGGGAGGCGGTTCAGCCGGTCACGATCGACGTCCACCGGTCGACCCAGCCCTCCCGCTCGGCGGCGATCGTCTCCGGATCGAGCGACAGGGGTGCGTCGGGGATCGTCGCGTGCTCGATGAAGACGTCGTCGAGGACCACCTCGGCGTTCGCCGGGAAGACGAACAGGTTGAGCGGGACCTCGCGCTGGTAGCGCTCGGAGACGAGGAAGTCGATCAGCTGCCGCGCCTCGTCGGGCGCCTCGGTGCCGCGGAGGATGCCGGCGAACTCGACCTGTCGGAAGCAGGTCGCCTCGACGACGCCGGTCGGAGCCTCGTCCACCGGCTCGGATGCGTACAGCACCTCGAACGGCGGGCTCGATCCGTAGCTCACCACGAGGGGTCGGTCACCGCCGGCGCGGCTGAAGTCCTCGTAGTAGGCGATGTCCCAGCTGTCGACGACGCGCACGCCGTTGTCGACGAGACGTTCCCAGTAGTCCTCCCACCCGTCGCTGCCGTACTCGGCGATCGTGGCGAGCAGGAACGCGAGGCCGGGGGAGGAGGTGGCCGGGTTCTGCACGGCGAGGAGGTCGCGGTACCGCTCGTCGGCGAGGTCGTCGAACGAGGTCGGGACGGGGAGGTCGGCCGCGTCGAGGGCGGCGGTGTCGTAGTTGACGCAGACGTCGCCGAAGTCGACCGGCGTGGCGGCCCCCTCGGGCGCGAGGGCCCGCAGCTCGGCGGGGACCACGTCGGCCGCGACCGGCGACTCGTACGGCTCGAAGATCTCGCCGTCGAGCGCCCGCGAGATGAAGGTGTTGTCGATGCCCCACATCACGTCGCCCTCGGGGTTGCCGGCGGTCAGCTCGGCTTTGGCGAGCATGGTCCCGGTGTCGCCCGAGACCAGGACGTCGACCTCGATGCCGGTGTCGTCGGTGAACTCGTCGAGCGCGATCTGGAGCGGATTGGGCTCGTCGGCGTCGTCGGGGGGGTAGGAGGAGTAGGTGACGAGGGTCAGCGCCGCGGGCGGGTCGGCGCCCTCGGCGTCTTCGGCGTCTTCGGCTGATGCGTCGGTGTCGGGGGACTGGGTCTCGGGATCGTCGGATCCACACGCGCTCACGGCGAGTGCGGCAGCGGCGATCAGACCGATCCGGCGGCGGGTGGTGGGGGTTCGTGTGCTCACGGTCGTGGTGGCTCCTCGGGTGCCGGGGGGATGACGAGGGTGACGACGCCGTGGTGCACGGTGACGGTGACCTCGCCGGCGGTCGCGACGTTGCTGATGCCGAGCCCGCTCAACGGCTCGACGGTCGCGGCGTCGAGGGGCCAGCGGACGCCGCCGAGGCTGACGCCATGGGCCTCGCCGTGGAGCGCGAGCAGCGACAGCGTGGTGCCGGGTTCGACCGCGATCGTGCGCCGACCCGGGCCGTGCAGCACCAGGATGCGGTGGCCGTCCCACCACGCCTCGACCACCGGGATCGACGTGACCACCGCGTGCCCGAGCGCACCGATGGCGCCGAAGGTGTGGTCGAGCCGGTCGCCGCCGCCGAGCAGCACGAGCCGAGCCGGGTTGAGGTCGGCGGCCATCGCCACGGCGAGCTCGGTGTCGGTCGAGTCCTTGTCGGTCGGGTGACGGTCGATCGTCGCGTTCGCCTCCGCCCAGGCGAGTGCCTCGGCGCCGACCGAGTCGAGATCTCCGACCAGCACGTCGGGGGCGAGTCCTGCCGCGAGCGCATGATCGAGGGCACCGTCCACGGCGATGATCGGCGCATCGCCGAACGACTCGGGGATCGTCGCGAGAGGACGCGATCCGGTGATCACCACCACCGTGTCGGTCATCGTCGTGTCGCCCATCTTCCTCCGCCGGCATTACCCGGATCAGGTTCGTGGGTCGGTGACGGCGTGTCACCCTCTCAGCCCGGCGTTCCGGCGAGCTCCCCATCGGTTGTCGACACGATGCTAGCGCGAACCCGATGCACGACGGCAGGCGGCTTCGTCGGACGCGCTCGTCGCGGGCCGGTGCTGTGCTCGAATGGGGACGTGTCCGACGATCCGGCGACCGACCATCGGGTCGACATCGACGTCGAGCTCGTCGATGACGCCGGCGATCGTCGTGTCCGGCCCGACCCCGACGGTGGCGCCGCCGGTTCGCCGGGGGGCCGGCGTGGCGACGCACCCGGACGTCGCGCCGGGGTCGGGATCGCCGCGGTGGTCCTCTCGGTCGCGCTCGGCGTCGCCGTCGGCCGGTCCACCTCCGGCGGGGACGAGGGCGTCGCTGCCGGCGACGAGCCCGACGCCACGAGCGCATCGCTCGAACCCACCGACACCTCCATCGACACCTCCGACGACACCATCCCGCCGGTAGCGACACCCGTCACGACGGTCGCGCCGGCCTCGGTCGCGCCGGCCGAGACGGCAACGACCGCGCCGCCCGTCACCGCGACGCGTATCGACCTCGACCCCCGGATCGCCGGCATCGATCAGCAACTCGTCGCACCCCGTGGTGACGGCACGTGGGCACGCCTCGATCTCGCCGACGGAGTCCTCGAGGAGTTCGTCGAGCGCCGTCCCCCGTCGATCGCGTTCCGCGACAGCACGCTGGTCGCGGGGGATGGCTGGTTCACCTACCTCCCGCAGCGGGGGTCGGGTGACCTCCTGGTCTGGCGGGACGCGACGCAGTCGTGGGAGATCGTTTCGCTGGGGCCGTCGTTCGAGATCCTCCGCGAGGCCGGCACCGACCAGTTCTGGATCGCCGGGCGAGGCGAGCCCGGCGAAGCGCTCGAGCTCGTCGACATCGACGGCGAGCCGGTCGGCGAGCGGATCGAGCTCCCCGCCGGCACCTTCGCGACCGCCAGCGATCCCCGTGGCGGGGTGGTCGTGTGGGCCGGTGCACGGCTCTTCGGCGTCACCACGGACGAGCGGGAGCCGATCGTCGCCGGCCGGCTGCTGGCGATGGACGAGAACCTGGCGGTCGGCTGGGTGTGCGACGACGACCTCGCGTGCGGGATCGACGTGGTCGACCGTACGTCGGGGCAGCGCCGCCGCGTCCCCGGCGCCGACTCCGAGTTCGCGTTCGACAGGCTCCTGGCCGGCGGGTCGTTCGGCGTGGGGGATCTGGCCCGGCCGCTGGCGCCCGACGGTTCTGCGATCGCGACGACCACCTTCGCGTCGACGCACGCCGAGCTGACCTTGCTCGATCTCGCGACCGGTCGGTTGCAGCCGATCGCTCGAGGGGACGCCGCGTTCCCGCTGGCGTGGACCCCCGACAGCAGGTATCTGGTCTTCGTCGACGGCGACGTACCGCTCGCGTACGACCGTGGGACGGGTGACGTCTTCTCGATCTCCGCCCGCGGGGAGCTGACGGGTTGGATCGACCTCGTCGAGGTGACCTGACGCCACGCGCTCCGTCGTGCGGTACCTGCTGTACATCGATCGTGGCGCGCCGACGGCGTTCGATCCCGAGACAGGTGAACGCTTCGCGATCGACCCCGGTGGCGAGCTGGCCGGCTCGATCGACGTCATCGCGGTCCGTTGACGTCGCGCCGCGACGCCCCCGGCGCACCGGGGCCGACCGCCTCGTCGCCGATGTGGTGACATGGAGCGTGGCCACCGAGCAACCGACGCCGATCCGGGTCGAGCTCGTCGACGACGTCGGCTCGGACGCGCGGGAGTCTCATGATCCCGGTTGGGGCAGGGAGCCGTCGTCGCGCCGACCTCCCGGTATCG
>CBFCWS010000070.1:0-10763 GCA_965601765.1 uncultured Ilumatobacter sp.
GGACCCGCTCGACGACGTTGGGCGTGACCTCGAACCCGACGACGATCTCCGATCGGAGCACGTTGGTCGCAGCGATGATCCGTTGCGACCGCCACGCCAGCCACCACTCGATCGCGTTCACGTCGGTGGCGAACCCCGGCGGGAGGTGGCCGCCGTGCCGGCTGCGCTCGGTGGAGTGAAAGGTCGTCACGAGGGCGGCGCGGTGGTGGCCGGCGACGACGTCGGCCGCCCAGGCGACCTGCCAGTCGTGTGCGTGCACGACGTCGGGCACCCAACCGCCGAGATCCAATCCGGCACGGACCATCGCGTGGTTGCCCGACGCTGCCGTGGTGACGGTCGAGTCCGGCAACCACGGCAGGGCGGTGTCGACGCGGATGACGCGTGTGGGATCGTTGCCGGTCGGTCCGACCCCGTCGACACGGCGGGTGATGACCCGGACGTCGTGGCCGGCGGCCGTCAGTGCGTCCGCCAACCCGTCGACGTGAGCGGCGGTACCCCCGACACTGCTCGGTGGGAACTCCCACGACAGCAGGAGGACGTGCATCGCCGCCGCCGTCAGGTCACGGCGAACGGAGCGGCGTCACGCAGTGTCGCCGCCGCCTGTTCGGGCGGCACGATGTTGATCATCACGCCCGTACCACGCTCGAAGCCGGCGTGCGTGGCCAGGTTGGGCCACACGTGGATGTGCCAGTGGTACTCGCCGCTGTGGGCGTGCGGAGCGGTGTGGAAGCCGATGTTGAACGCGATGTCGCCGATCGCGCCGTTGAGGTGGGCGATCGCATCGCGCATCGCCCGCCCGACGCCGGCGAGCGAGTCGTCGTCGGCGTCCTGGAGGTGGAGATCGTGGCGCCTCGGGATGATGAGCATCTCGTACGGCGTCCCGCTCCAGTACGGGCAGATGACCACGACGTCGTCGTCGACGAAGACGACCCGCTCGTCGGCGGCGAGCTCGGCCTCGGCGGTGGTGCACAGCAGGCATCCGCCGGCGAAGCGTGCGAAGGCGCGCTCCTCGTCGAGGATCTCACCGGGCACGAACGGGAGACCGAGCAGCTGCCCGTGCGGGTGGGCGAGGGAGGCGCCGGCCTCGCGTCCGTGGTTGACGATCGCCTGTGTGTAGCGGATCGTCTCGAGCTCGGCGTGCTCGTCGAACCGGCGCTTGAGCGCGCGCATGAACGACTCCGCCGCCTCGTCGTCGAGCAGGCCCATCGAGCGATGGTGATCCGGCGTGTAGACGAACACCTCGTGGATGCCGGTTCCCTCGGCCATCACGTGCACGGGGCCGTCGTGGTGCACGGCGAATCCGTCGTCGCCGTCGAACGCCGGGTAGAGATTCCTGATGATGCGGCGCTGCCAGGAGCCGTCGGGGCCGTGCTGCTCGAGCGCCGGCGGGGTCTCCTCCTCGTTCCCGGGGCAGAACGGGCAGGGCTGATCGGAGTCGAGGAGGTCGGCGCGTGGTGCGAAGTCGGTCGGCCGCTGTGCCCGCTCGGCCACGATCGTCACCCACCTGCCGGTCAGCTGGTTCAGACGCATCTGGCTCATCGCTGCCAGGATACGTCCAATGTCGCGCCGATTCCGTTCCAGCTCGCGACTGGTCCGGCGACGATCCGCGTCGCGCGCCGACGGTGGTCGGCACGCCGCTCAGACCGGCGGACGGCGGTACACCGAGACGTGGCGGGGAGCGTCCTCGTCGAACGCGCTTTCGGCGTAGTCGGCGTCCCGGCGTTCGAGCACGAGCCCCGCGGCGGTGGCCATCTCGTCGAGCTGGGCGACGGTCGACCAGCGGATCGCCCACGGCCGCAGCTTGACGCCGCCCGCGTCGGTGAGCTCGATGAAGTGGCCCTCGCTCTGCTGGTCGCCGTGCTGCCGGCTCGCCGAGAGCACGACGCGGTCGGCGCTCATCGTGCGCACGCCGACGTGATCGCCGGTTGCGTCGACGTCGGGGACGAAGGCCTCGACCACGAACCGTCCGCCGGGTCGGAGCAGACGCGCGACGCGCCGGAAGCACTCGGCCTGACCCGCGGCCGAGCGCTGGTTGAACAAGGTGTTGTACGCGCTGACGACGAGGCCGACGGCGGTGTCGGGGAACGTCGACGGCGCGAGGTCGGCGACCATGTCGCCGGTGACGACCCGGACGAGCCCGTCCCGGTCGCGATCTTGCAGGACGGCGAGCATCTCGGCACTGCTGTCGATCCCGCACACGACGAAGTCCGGGTCGGCGACCGCCCCGCGCGCGGCGAGGGGGATCGCGACCCGGCCGGTGCCGACGCCGAGCTCGACGATCGCCCGTTCGTGGCCGGCGGGATCGGCGGGCACGTCACCGACGAGCGAGGCGAGGAAGGCCACCATCTCGTCGACGTCGGTGATGGTGCCGTACCAGTCGTCGTAGACATCGGCGAATGCCCGGCCGTAGGTGCTGCTGTCGTAGCCGCGCACGCGCGGCACGGTAGCTGCTCACGGCCCGGGACCGGTGGGTCGATAGCGTCTGGTGCATGTCCTCGACGCCGGGAGCCCACGGTGGTGCGGGCCGGACGGGCCCACAGCGGTTCGTCTACCTCGATCACGCCGCGACGACCCCCATGCGTCCCGACGCCCTCGAGGCGATGCTGCCGTTCCTCACCGAGCAGTTCGCGAACCCGAGCGGATCCCACCGGGCCGCGCGAGCCGCACGCCGCGCCGTCGACGAGGCGCGCGACGACATCGCCGAGGTGATGGGTGTGGCCCCCGGCGACGTCGTGTTCACGAGTGGCGGCACCGAGGCCGACAACACCGTGATCGCCGGCGCACCGGACGGTGGTGCCTGCTGTCCGACGGTCGAGCATCCGGCGGTGGTCGAACCGGTGCGCGCCCGTGGCGGATCGCTGGTCGGCGTCGACCCGACCGGGCACGTCGACCTCGACCGGCTGGCGTCCGTGCTCGGCTCCGCCACCGCCGTCGTCAGCGTCATGGCCGTGAACAACGAGGTCGGCACCGTCACCGACCTCGCATCGGTCGCGGCCCTCGTGCGCCGCGCCGCCCCCGGTGCCGTGCTGCACACCGATGCCGTCCAGGCCCCGATGTGGCTCGACCTCCGTTCGATCGCACCCCACGTCGACTCGATGTCGCTGAGCGCCCACAAGTTCGGCGGGCCGAAGGGCGTCGGGGTCATGACGGTTCGGCGCGGGACGCCGTTCCGACCCGCGATCGTCGGCGGCGGGCAGGAGGCCGAACGGCGCAGCGGCACCCACAACGTCGCAGGGATCGTCGCGATGGCCGTCGCGCTGCGCCGCACCGATGACGAGCGCGCATCCGAGGTGCTCCGGATCGCCTCGCTGCGCAACCGTCTCGTCGATCGGCTGACCGAGCGGGTGGCGGGTGTGCACGAGACCGTGCCGAGGTCGGCCAAGGTGGCGGGCGCGGCGCACCTGTGCATCGACGGGGTCGAGAGCGAGTCGTTGCTGTTCTGCCTGGACGAGGCCGACGTGTGCGCGAGCGCCGCGTCGTCGTGCGCGAGCGGCGCGATGGAACGTTCACACGTCCTCGCGGCGATGGGGGTCGACCCCGACCGAGCGCGCGGCGCGCTGCGGCTGACGCTCGGGCGCACCTCGACGGTCGACGACGTCGACCGGGGCGTCGATGCGGTCGCCGCGGCCGTCGAGCGCCTCCGCGAGCGGGCGGTCGCCCGATGAAGGTGCTGCTCGCGATGAGCGGGGGCGTCGACTCGTCGGTGGCCGGTGCGCTGTTGCTCGACGCGGGTCACGACGTCGTCGGCGTCACGATGAAGCTCTGGGGCGGGACGAGCGACACCGGGTGCTGCTCGGTGTCCGACGTCGACGACGCCCGCCGCGTCGCGCAGCAGCTCGACATCGACCATCTCGTCTTCAACTTCGGCGACGACTTCGGCGAGCACGTCGTCGACCGCTACGTCGGGGACCACGCACTCGGGCTCACGCCCAACCCGTGCATCGAGTGCAACCGCCACATCAAGTTCGCGCGGCTGATCGATCGTGCCCACCAGCTCGGCTTCGACGCGGTCGCGACCGGACATCACGCCCGCATCGACCGCGACGGCGAGCGGTACCGGCTCCTCCGCGGCGCCGACGCCGCCAAGGACCAGAGCTACGTCGTGCACATGCTCGATCAGGCGGCGCTGAGCCGCACGCTGTTCCCGGTCGGCTCGATCGACAAGGCGGAGGTCCGCCGGATCGCCGCCGATCTCTCGTTGCGGACGGCCGACAAGCCCGACAGCCAGGACGTCTGCTTCATCCCGGCGGCGGCCGGTCGCGCCGAGTTCCTCGGCGACCGGATCCCGTTCCGGTCGGGCACGGTCGTCGATACCGACGGCCGGGACGTCGGCGCGGTGGCGGCCGTCGAGCTCGTCACGATCGGTCAGCGTCGAGGGCTGGGCCTGCCCGGCGGCGGGCCCAAGCGCTACGTGATCGATGTCGACCTCGAGGCCCGTCGAGTCGTCGTCGGTGCCGACGCGTCCCTCGACTCGACGCTGGTCACGGTCGCCGATCCGGCGTGGACCGACCGACCCGTGACGGGCGAGGTCATGATCCAGACGAGTGCGCACGGTCGCGCGGTGCCGGCCCGGATCGATCGGGCGGACGACGTCGACGGTCCCACTCGGCTCGTCGTCACGACCGCAGCGCCGCATCGGCGGGTCGCCCCGGGACAGAGCGTGGTGTTCTACACCCCCGACGATCGCGAGGTCGTCGGCGGGGGGGTCGCCGTGAGATCTCAGCCGACCGGGAGCCGGTAGGCCCGAGCCGCGGTGAGGGCGCGCCCCGGCCGTGTCGGAGCGACGAGGCACGCCCGCAGGTGCAGCGCCGTGCCACCTGGCTGGGACGGCGTCGCTGCGCGGATCGCGGTCACGGGGTCGCGGGTGAGCACCTCGATCGCGTGGCCGCCCGCCGGCCCGGTCAGGTCGGCGGCCTCGGTGTCGGCCGGTGCGAGCCTGAGCACCTCGACCTCGCCCGCCGGGATCATCAGGGTCTCGCCGAGCACGAGGTGGTCGTGCACGACGACGCCTGCGGGCACCAGCACGAGCCAGCGTCGACCGAGGCGGTGCCACCGCGGCCACGAGAACGCCGCCGTCGCGATCGTCGCGGCGGTGAGCACCCCACCCAGCCACCAGTTCTCGGCGTGGAACCCGGCTGCGGCGCCCACGCCCAGCGCGACGACGAGCAGCCACGCGACCGCTGCGGCGAGGAGGTAGCTCGGCGGAGCCCGGAGGAGGTGTCGGTCCTCGCGGCCGTAGGCCGAGGCCTGCACGTACCGTCGGCCGAACTCGGGTTGGGCGACGACGACGGCGGCGACGAGCGCCGCGATGATGCCGCCGGCCGCGTCGAGCGTCGAGACGTCGTCGCCGGCGGACGCGAGTGCGCCGAGCACCGGGATCGCGGCGGGGACGGCGACACGGGCGGCGGTGAGCGTGAGCACCGCGGGGATGGCGAGCCCGGCGACACCGACGAGCCACGCGGCGGCGGCCAGCGCGGCGACGGCGAACTGCGCCGCTCCGTCCGACCCGAGCTCGTCGACCATGGCCCAGCCGGTCGCACCCACGACGATCCACATCAGGGTCGGGATCCACGCCACGACACCGGCGAGCCGACGACGGAGGGTCGCGCTGGAGTCGTCACTCGGTGGCACCGCACCAGTGTGGCGGTGTGCACGATGATCGGCACCCGTCGCCGGCCGGTCGTTTCGGTCACAGGAGTGGTCGTCTCGACGAGCGTCACGCGAGTGTTTGCCGTCTATGAGCGGGGACCGGTTGCTGTGGCCGCGGGCCGCAGCGCCGGCGAGTCCGATCAGCGTGCGCCCGCTCGACCGCGTCGCCCCCGCGTCGACCATGGGGATCGGCGAACTGCCCCACCTCGATGCCGGTCGCAGCGTCGAGCTCTCGATGCGCGGCTTCGACATCCCGACCGTGCCCCAGCTCCCGGCGGTCGCAGGCGGCTCGATGTTGACGCAGGCCTTCGGGGATCTCCCGGGGGTGTCGATCGACGGAGCCCGTCTCCGCGTCGACCTCGCTCGGCTCGACGTGCGCGATCCCGCTGCCGTCGACGTGACGAGCCCGGCGTATGCCGGGTTCGCCGGTGTGCTGGGCGGGTCGGTCGTGCGCCCGCACGGCGTCGTCAAGTGGCAGTTCCTCGGTCCGATCAGCGGCGGCGTGGCCCTCATCGAGGCCGGCGTCGAGCCGATCGATGCGCTCGAGATCAGCCATGTCACCATCCGGCGCAAGCTCGCCGGCATCGCGGCCGCCCTCGACGCGGCGGCCCCGGGTACGGCGCAGATCTGCGTGCTCGACGAGCCGCACATCTCGGCGGTGGCGCGCCGATCGTTCCCGCTGTCGATCGACGAGGCCGTCGACGTGCTGTCGTGCGCGATGGCGACGGTCCAGCAGGTCGCCTCGGTGGGTGTGCACACCTGCTCGAACCTCGACATCGGGGTCCTGCTCGAAGCGGGGCCTGAGCTGCTCTCGGTGCCGGCTCACGACCGGCTGGTGCGGGCCGCGGGCCGCATCGACCGCTTCCTCGCCGGCGGCGGCTGGGTTGCCTGGGGCGCGGTCCCGACGAGCGCCCCGATGGGTACGAGCGCCCGGCGGGCGTCCCGGCAGCTCGCCCAGCTGTGGGGCGAGCTCGCCCGCCACGGGTGCGACCCCGATCGCCTTCGTTCGCAGAGCATCGTGACGTCGTCGTGTGGCATGGCGAGATGCTCGGAGGGCGATGCCGCCCGCCTGTGTCGAGTGGTCGGCGACGTCGGGGCGATCCTGCGCGGCGAACCGGTTCGATCGAGGGCCACGTTCGGCGCGTGATCTGCGCCCACGCCGCGACGGACGCGATGCCGGCCGGGTAGCTTCGGCGCGCATGTCCGACGTGGCAGGGTCCGAGGTCGAGGAGCGGATCGCCGAACTGCGCGAGCGGGTGGCCTATCACAACCGGCGCTACCACGAGCTCGACGACCCGGAGATCCCCGACGGCGACTACGACCTGCTCGTCCGCGAGCTCCGGAGCCTCGAGGCGAGCCACCCGGAGCTGGCTGCCGACGAGTCGCCGGCACAGGCGGTCGGCGGCGGCGCGAGCACGCTGTTCGCCCCGGTCCGTCACGACGTCCCGATGATGAGCCTCGACAACGCGACGACCGACGACGACCTCCGGTCCTGGGCCGATCGGGTCGAGCGAGGTCTCGTCGCGTCGGAGGTGGTCGAGCCGGTCGTCTACGTCTGCGAGCTGAAGTTCGACGGCCTCGCGGTGAGCCTTCGGTACGAGGGCGGCCGACTCGTGCGGGCCGCGACCCGCGGCGACGGCTTCACCGGCGAAGACGTCACCGCCAACGTCCGCACGATCGCCGACATCCCGCACCGGGTGACCGGTCTGCCCGAGGTGGTCGAGGTGCGCGGCGAGGTCTACATGTCGAGTGCCGTCTTCGACGCGCTCAACGAGGCGGCCGATGCGGCGGGCGACCGACGACTCGTCAACCCCCGCAACGCAGCAGCCGGGAGCCTCCGCCAGAAGGACTCGGCGGTCACCGCGCTCCGTCGTCTCTCGTTCTGGGCTTATCAGTGGGTGCCGATCGGCGAGTCGGCCGACATCGGGTCGCACCGCGAGGCGCTGGCCGTCCTGCGCGAGGCGGGTCTCCCGGTCAACCCGGAGACGACGCACCACACGACCATCGACGGTGTCATCGACGTCTGTCGTCGCCGGCAGGCGACCCGCCACGACCTCGGCTACGAGATCGACGGCGTGGTCGTCAAGGTCGACGACATCGCCCAGCGGGCGGTGCTGGGGTCGACCTCACGAGCACCGCGGTGGGCGATCGCCTACAAGTTCCCCCCGGAGGAGCGCTCCACGCTGCTGCGCGACATCCAGGTGTCCGTCGGGCGCACCGGGCGGACCACCCCGTTCGCCGTGCTGGAACCGGTCTTCGTCGGTGGATCGACCGTGTCGATGGCGACGCTCCACAACGAGGATCAGGTCGCGGCCAAGGACGTCCGGCCCGGCGACACGGTCGTGGTCCGCAAGGCCGGCGACGTGATCCCCGAGGTCGTCGGACCGGTGCTCGCCGCGCGCCCGGCCGGCACCGAGCCGTGGACGTTCCCCACGACGTGCCCGTGTCCGATCGGGAGCCGCTTGGTGCGGCCCGAGGGCGAGGCCGACACCCGCTGCGTGGAGGCCGCCTGCCCGTTCCAACGCGATCAGCGGATCATGTACTGGGCGTCGCGCGGCGCGCTCGACATCGAGGGCCTCGGCGAGCGGACGGTCGAGCAGCTCACGGCAGCGGGGCTCGTGGCCGACACCGCCGACCTCTACTCCCTGACCACCGACGACGTCCTCGGGCTCGAGGGATTCGGCGAGGTCAGCGCGAGCAAGCTCGTCGAGGCGATCGCGGCCTCGCGCAGCCAGCCGCTCTGGCGGGTCCTGACCGGGCTCGGCATCCGGCACCTCGGCCCGGCGGCCTCACAGGCGCTGGCCGACGCGCTGGGCACGCTCCGGCGCGTGATGACCGCATCCGACGAGGAGCGGGCGGCGGTCGACGGGGTCGGGGAGGTGATCTCGGCGGCGATCTCGTCCTGGTACGGCGTCGAGGGGAACCGCAACCTCCTCGATCGCCTCGAGCGGGCGGGCGTCGACTTCGGGAACGAGTACGCGGCGGAGGAGCGAGCGGCGGCGCGGGCCGAGATCCCCGCGACGCTCGCCGGCAAGGCCGTCGTGATCACGGGTGCGGTGCCCGGTCACACGAGGGAATCGGCGGCCGCTGCCGTCGTCGACCGGGGCGGCACCAGCCCGGGGAGCGTGTCGTCGAAGACGTTCGCACTCGTGGTCGGTGAGGGTGCCGGGGCCTCGAAGTCGGCCAAGGCCGAGCAGGTGGGGACCCCGATCGTCCCCGCGGACCGCTTCGACGAGCTCCTGGCCACCGGCGAGATCCCGGCCTGACCTGTGGGGACCGGGCCGCCGAGCCGGCCGACGGACCCCGTCAGACGGAGTCGAAGGTCCAGGTGAACGATCGGGCGCGGGATCGGCCCTCCTCGACGGGCCAGTAGATGACCTCGACGCGGTGGCGACCCTCGGCGAATCGTTCGATCGGAGCACCGTCGGACGGTGTGAAGGTGAGGGTGTGGTTGCCGGGCTCGAAGATCGTGGCCTCGGGCAGTTCGACCTGCTGACCCGGTTCGACCCGGTCCGGCTGGGTCTCGGCGATGTTGATCGTCTCGATCTCGATCCCGTCGATGACCAGGACCCCGGTGTGTCCCTCGGCGAGGTCGACGAAGACACTGCTCCGGTTGAGCACCTGCACCGCCTCCGGGACCGGGAGCACCTCTTCGATGAGAGGGGGGAGCTGGGTGCGGTCGTCGCCCGTCACCCCGCTCAGGACGCCCTGGACCACGATCACGAAGCCGACGGCCACGATGCCGGTGACGATCAGGATCGACCGATCGACGCGCCGCCACCAGGGCCGGTCGTCGACGTCGGGCTCGCGCGATTCGAGGTCGGTCTCACCATGGCCGGGGGGATCGCCGTCGCCGAGCACCGCGTCCTGCACCGGTCCATCATGCCGGGTACAGGACGATTCACCCACCCGCGCGCACCTCGCGCACCGGCGACGAGGCGGTAGCGTTCCGACTTCGATGGACGATCGATCGTCACCCTCCGATCGGATCGCTGGCCCCGGCGCCAGTGGGCAGTTCGACGCGCTCGCGGGGAGGCGGATCGCCGATCGGTACGACCTGGTACGGGTCGTGTTCGACGGGGCGAACACCACCGTCTTCGATGCCATCGATGCGCAGACCGGACGGACGGTCCACGTCAAGCTCGTCGCCCCCGAGCGCTCCGCGTCGCCGTCGTTCCGGTCGCAGTTCGACGGCACCATGCGTGCGGTCGCGAGCTTCAGCCACCCGAACATCGCCGCGCTCTACGACTGGGGCGTGGCGCCGGTCGGCGATGCCGACGTCGCCTACGCCGTCGTGGAGCATCTCATGGGTGGCAGCCTGCGCGACATGTTCGACCGTGGCCGTCGCCTCAGCCCCTCCCAGGCCCTGGCCGTCGGCCTCGACGCGTGCAAGGCGCTCGACTACGCCCACCGACGGGGCTTCGTGCACACCGAGCTGTCGCCGTCGAAGCTCGTCTTCGGCGATGATCGCCGGCTCCGCGTGATCGACTTCGGTCTGGCACGCCTGCTCGGCGAACCGCAGTGGCAGCAACCCGATTCGGTCGCGAGTCACGTGGCGTGGTACTCCGCGCCCGAACAGGGAGCGGGCGAGCCGATCGACGGCCGGACCGACGTGTACGCGCTGTGCCTCACGCTCCACGAGGCGGTGACGGGTGAGCTGCCGTTCAAGAGCGAGTCCACGGTGGCGGCGCTGTCGGCACGGGTCGGACGCCTGATGCCCGTGTCCGCCGACCTCGGTCCGCTGGCGGCGGTCATCGAGCGCGCCGGCCGTCCGGAGCGCGACGAGCGCGCGACGGCGGCCGAGTTCGGGCAGGGCCTGATGAGGGCGGCGAGCAAGCTGCCACGGCCCGAACCGCTGCCGCTGCTGTCCACCGGGTTGTTCGACACGCCCGTCGAGCAGTTGCGCGCGCCCGACGATCCGACCGGGGGGCTCAGCCGCCCCGCGGCCGACCGGGGCGAGACCGCACCCCAGCTGATCGTCGTGCCGATCGACGAACCCGGCCCCGGCGATCGGGCTGCGAGCGACGGCGAGCCGGAGACGAGCGTCGAGCCGGTGGCGGATGTCGAGCCGGTCGATGATGCCGGGCCGGTCGATGATGCCGGGCCGGTCGATG
>CBFCWS010000071.1:0-10758 GCA_965601765.1 uncultured Ilumatobacter sp.
GCTCTGGCACGATGATGGGCGTGAACCGCATCTCCCAACGACTCGCCGGGATCGCTCCCTCGGCCACGCTCGCCGTCGACGCCAAGGCCAAGGCGATGAAGGCCGCTGGGGAGGACGTGGTCGGGTTCGGCGCCGGCGAACCCGACTTCCCGACCCCCGCCCACATCGTCGACGCTGCCGTCGAGGCGTGCCGCGATCCCAGGAACCACCGCTACTCGCCGGCCGGCGGTCTGCCCGAGCTCAAGCAGGCGATCGCCGACAAGACCAACCGCGACTCGGGGTACGAGGTCGAGGCGGCGCAGATCCTGGTGACCAACGGCGGCAAGCACGCCGTCTACACGGCGTTCGCCGCCCTCTGCGACCCCGGTGACGAGGTGTTGCTGCCGGCTCCGTACTGGACGACGTACCCCGAGGCGATCGCCCTCGCCGGCGGCAGGCCGGTCGTCATCGACACCACCGACGATGCCGGCTTCAAGGTCACGATCGAGCAACTCGACGCCGCGACCACCGACCGCACGAAGGTCCTCATGTTCGTCAGCCCCGACAATCCGTCGGGTGCGGTGTACACCCCCGACGAGGTCCGAGCGATCGGGGAGTGGGCCGTCGAGCGGGGCATCTGGGTGATCACCGACGAGATCTACGAGCACCTCACCTACGGCGAACACCGGTTCGCGTCGATGCCGGCGGTCGTGCCCGAGCTGCGTGACCGCTGCCTGGTGATCAACGGTGTCGCCAAGACCTACGCGATGACCGGGTGGCGGGTCGGCTGGATGATCGGCCCGGCCGACGTCGTCAAGGCGTCTGCCAACTTCCAGAGTCACGCCACCTCGAACGTCGCCAACGTGTCCCAGCGCGCTGCGCTCGCCGCCGTCGCCGGTCCGCTCGACGACGTTGCGATGATGCGCGCCGCGTTCGCGCGTCGGGGCGAGACGATGCATCGCATGCTCAACGAGATCGATGGCGTCACCTGTCTCGAACCGCAGGGCGCCTTCTACTGCTTCCCCAACCTGACCGGCTTGCTCGGCCGCGACATCGGCGGCGCCTCGGCGTCGACGACCCTCGAGCTCGCCGACCTCGTCCTCGACACGGCCAAGGTCGCCCTCGTCCCGGGTGAGGCGTTCGGCGCCCCCGGCTATGCCCGGCTCAGCTTCGCCCTCGGCGACGACGACCTGGAGGAGGGCATCCGCCGGATCGCCGCCCTGACGACCTGACGCCCCGCCGGTGGCGTCGGCGCCGTGCCCGACGGCGGTGTCGGCACCCGATCGGAGGTCTGGCACGATGACCTCGTGGTGCGGGTCGACGTCGAGCGCCTCCGGAAGGTGTTCCCGGACGGCACGGTCGCAGTCGACGACGTCGACCTGTCGATCGCCGACGGCGAGCGGTTCGTGCTGCTGGGCCCGAGCGGCTGCGGCAAGACGACGGTGCTGCGGATCCTCGCCGGGTTGGAGCGAGCCACGTCGGGCTGCGTCCGGTTCGACGACCGGATCGCCCGGGGTGGGGTCGAGCAGGGCCTCGCGATGATGTTCCAGCAGTCGGCGCTCTATCCGTACAGGACGGTCCGTCAGAACATCTCGTTCCCGCTCGAGATGGCTCGCACGGACCGCGGCGAGATCGACCGACGCGTGGTCGACGTCGCCGAGCGCCTGGGCATCGCCGACGTGCTCGACGTACGACCGCATCGACTCTCCGGTGGGCAGCGACAGCGCGTCGCGATGGGCCGTGCGATGGTCCGCGATCCGCGGATCCTGCTGATGGACGAGCCGATGTCGAACCTCGACGCGAAGCTCCGCAGCGGGCTGCGCGCCGAGCTCGTCGAGATCCAGCGCCACCTCGCGATCACCGCGCTCCTCGTGACGCACGACCAGGTCGAGGCGATGTCGTTCGGCGACCGGATCGCGGTGATGCGGTCGGGGCGCGTCGTCCAGGTCGGTGCACCGCTCGAGCTGTACCGGCATCCTACCGACGTCTTCGTCGCGTCGTTCCTGGGCTCGCCCGCCATGAACCTGGTCGCCGGGACGGTCGCGCCGGCCGGTCGCGACGTCGTCGTCGGGTTCGGCAGCCACGAGCTGGTCGTCGTCGAGGAGGTCGCAACTCGATGGCCGACCTTCGCCACGCGCCGACCGGTCGTCGTGGGGTTCCGGCCGGAGGAGCTGGCGCTCGCTCCCGACGGGGAGATCGTCGTCGAGCTGACCGCCGCCGAACACGTCGGCTCGCACCACCTCGTGTCGGCCACCCTCGACGCTCCCGGCGCGGTGCAGGCCGGCGAACGGGTCGAGATCGACCCGCTGCCCCGGTCCACGATCTCGGCGAGCTTCGAGCACCACGGGGCCCCGGACCTGTGGCGACCGGTGCGCCTCACGTTCGACGCCGGTGCGCTGCACCTCTTCGATCCCGTCGACGGCCACAACCTCGCGATCGAGGGATGCGTCGCGTGATCGCGAAGAATCTGGTATTGTCCACCGACATTACCGAGAATCTCACCCACCTCCAGCGCCTCGAATCGGAGGCGATCCAGATCATGCGCGAAGCGGTCGCCGAGGCCGACAACCCGGCGATGCTGTACTCGGTCGGCAAGGACAGCTCGGTCATGCTCCACCTCGCGGTGAAGGCGTTCTACCCGAGCACGCCACCGTTCCCGCTCGTCCACGTCGACACGATGTGGAAGTTCCAGGAGATGTACCGGTTTCGCGACGCCACCGCCGAACGGCTCGGCATGGAGCTGGTCGTCCACCACAACCCGGACTGCGTCGCACGCGACATCAACCCGTTCGACCACGGCTCGGCGCTGCACACCGACATGTGGAAGACCGAGGGTCTCAAGCAACTCCTCGACGAGAAGCGCTACGACCTGTGCTTCGGCGGCGCGCGCCGTGACGAGGAGAAGTCGCGGGCCAAGGAGCGGGTGTTCTCGATCCGCTCGCCCCAGCACCAGTGGGACCCGAAGCGCCAGCGGCCCGAGCTGTGGCAGCTGTACAACGGGCGTCGCAGCCCGGGTGAGAGCATCCGGGTGTTCCCGCTGTCGAACTGGACCGAGCTCGACCTGTGGCAGTACATCCACCTCGAGCGGATCCCGCTCGTGTCGCTGTACCTGGCCAAGGAGCGCCCGGTCGTGGAGCGTGACGGTGCCCTCATCGTCATCGACGACGATCGGTTCCGCTTCGAGCCGGGCGAGGAGCCGGAGATGCGGCTGGTGCGATTCCGCACGCTCGGCTGCTACCCGATCACCGGCGCGATCGAATCCGACGCCGCCAGCCTGCCGGAGATCATCCGGGAGCTGTTCCTCGCGACGACCTCCGAGCGGCAGAACCGAGTCGCCGACCACGACGGCGTGAGCTCGCTCGAGAAGAAGAAGCAGGAGGGTCACTTCTGATGACGATCTCCGACGAACCCCGCGCCGACGGCGTGCCCGACGACGTCGCGGCCTACCTCGAGGCGAACCAGAACAAGTCGCTGCTGCGCTTCATCACCTGCGGTTCGGTCGACGACGGCAAGAGCACCCTGATCGGTCGACTCCTCTACGAATCGCACCTCGTGTTCGAGGACCACCTCGCGGCGCTCGAGATCGACTCGGCGAAGGTCGGGACCCAGGGCAGCAACCTCGACTTCGCACTCCTGCTCGACGGCCTGTCGGCCGAGCGCGAGCAGGGCATCACGATCGACGTCGCCTACCGCTTCTTCACGACCGATCAGCGCAAGTTCATCGTGGCCGACACCCCCGGCCACGAGCAGTACACGCGCAACATGGTCACCGGAGCGTCGACCGCCGACGTCGCCGTGATCCTCGTCGATGCCCGCAAGGGCGTGCTCACCCAGACCCGACGGCACTCGTTCCTCGTGTCGCTGCTGGGGATCCGCAAGGTCGTGATCGCGATCAACAAGATGGATCTCGTCGACTTCTCGCCGGTCGTCTTCGACTCGATCCGCAACGAGTACCTCGACTTCGCCGGTCGGATCGGTCTCGACGCCGACGACGGCGTGACGTTCATCCCGCTGTCGGCCCTCCAGGGCGACAACGTCACCGAGCCGAGCGCGAACACGCACTGGTACCACGGGCCGACGCTGATGGGGTACCTCGAGACGGTCGAGATCGACGACGATCGCGCCGAGCAGCCGTTCCGGATGCCGGTGCAGTGGGTGAACCGGCCCGACCTCGACTTCCGCGGGTTCTCCGGCGAGATCGTCGGCGGTTCGATCGCGCCCGGCGACCGGGTCCGGGTGCTGCCCGCGGGGACCACCTCGACCGTCGACCGGATCGTGACGATGGACGGTGACCTCGACGTCGCCGTCGCCGGTCGATCGGTCACCCTCACCCTGGCCGACGAGATCGACGCCTCGCGCGGCGACCTGTTCTGCGGGGCGGACGACCCGGCCGAGGTCGCCGACCAGTTCGAGGGCCACGTCGTGTGGATGCACGAGGACTCGATGCTGCCCGGACGCCCGTACCTCATGAAGATCGGGACCCGGACCGTCGGGTTGACGATCTCCAACCCGAAGTACCGGATCGACGTCAACAACCTCGACCACCTCGCGGCCGACACCCTCGAGCTGAACGAGATCGGGGTGTGCAACCTCAGCCTCGATCGCCCGATCCCGTTCGATCCCTATCCCGGACTCGCGACCGGCGAGCGACAGGTCGGCCGGAACGCGAACCGCAACACCGGCGGGTTCATCATCATCGACAAGTTGACCCAGAACACCGTCGGGGCCGGTCTGCTCCACTTCGCACTGCGCCGCTCGCACAACATCCACTGGCAGGACGTCGAGGTCAACAAGGCGGCCAGGATCGCCGAGCAGGGGCACCGCCCCGCGGTCGTCTGGTTCACCGGTCTGTCGGGCGCCGGCAAGTCGACGATCGCCGACATCGTCGAGCAGAAGCTGCACGCGAGTGGCGTCCGCACGTACCTGCTCGACGGCGACAACGTGCGCCACGGGCTCAACCGGGACCTCGGCTTCACCGACGCCGACCGGGTCGAGAACATCCGGCGGATCGCCGAGGTCGCCGCATTGATGGTGGACGCCGGACTGGTCGTGCTGGTCTCGTTCATCTCCCCGTTCCGGGCCGAGCGCCGGCTCGCTCGGGAGCGGGTCGACGACGGCGAGTTCGTCGAGGTCTTCGTCGACGCCTCGGTCGAGCTCGCGGAGTCGCGCGACCCGAAGGGGCTGTACGCCAAGGCGCGACGGGGTGAGTTGCGGAACTTCACGGGAATCGACTCGCCGTACGAGGCGCCCGAGGCCGCCGAGGTCCGGGTCGACACCGCCGACCTGACCCCGGAACAGGCGGCGGACGCGGTTCTCGACACGCTGCGGTCGCGCGGCATCGTCGGCCCCGGCTGAACCATGGGCGCCGAGGCGGCACTCACCCTGCTCGTGCTGGCGGTGTGTGCGGTCGTCCTCGTCCTCGACCGCTACCCGCCGCTGGTGGTGCTCGGCGCCGCGGTCGTCGTCGTGATGTTCGCGGGCGTCATCGAGCCCGAGGTCGCGCTCAGCGGGCTGTCGAGCCAGGCACCGGCCACCGTCGCCGCGCTCTACGTGCTCGCAGGTGCCGCCACCGCGACGGGCGCGTTCGGTCGGGTCATCGATCGTCTGCTCGATCGGGGCACGCTCGGGTTCAACGCGGGTGTCGCTGCGATGTCCTCCGTGATCGCGAACACCCCGCTCGTCGCGATGTTCGCCCCGCGGGTCGTGCGTTGGTCGCAGCGGCGAGGCGTGTCGCCGGGCCGCTACCTGCTCCCGCTCTCGTACGCCGGTCTGCTCGGCGGGGTGGTCACCGTGATCGGGACGTCGACCAACATCGTCGTCTCGGAGGTCCTCCGCGAGCAGGGCCTCGAGCCGCTCGGGATGTTCGAGATCACCACGGTCGGTCTGCCCGTCGCCGTCGTCGGGGTGATCGTGCTGTCGACGATCGGGGCGCGGCTGCTGCCGGACCGCAGCCCCGACCGCCCCGACGTCGGGCAACGCGCCCGCGAGTTCCGGATGGCGGCCAGGATCGATCCGGACGGCCCGCTCGTCGGCCACACGATCGCCGAGTCGGGGCTGCGCAGCCTCGACGGCGTCTTCCTCGCCGTGATCGAGCGCCCGGGTGCCGACGCGGATGACGGCGTCCGGGTGATCCCGGCGACCCCGCACACCGTGCTCGAAGCCGACGATCTGTGCTGCTTCGTCGGCGACGCCGGCCGCGTGATCGACCTCCACGACATCGAGGGCATCACCAGCGCGGAGCGTCCGCACCTGCTCGTCGCCGAGGGGGCCGGCGCGAAGGTCTTCGAGGCGGTCGTGTCACCGCTGTCGCGGTTGGCGGGCGCGACGCTGCGCAGCGCCGACTTCCGCGCCAGGTACGGCGGTGCCGTGATGGCGGTCCACCGGGCCGACGGCGAGCTGGAGGGACAGCTCGGCCGCGCCACGCTGCGGGCGGGCGACGTGCTCCTCGTCCTCGCACGGGACGGCTTCGACCGTCGATGGCGGACGCACGGCGACTTCTCCCTGGTCGCCGCGCTCGACGAGCCACCGCCGCCGCGCAGCAACCGCGCGTGGCTGGTCGCCGTCGCCGCTCTCGCGATGATCGGTGCGGCGGCCAGCGGTCGGGTCTCGCTGTTCGAGGCGGCGCTCGCCGCCGCACTGCTCGTGATCGTCGGTGGGGCGATCAACCTGCGAGAGGGCTGGAACGCGATCAACCTCCAGGTGATCGGCACGATGGCGGTGGCGATCAGCCTCGGCGGTGCGGTCGCCGCGAGTGGGCTCGCCGCCGACGCCGCGTCCCTCGCCGGGCGTGCCGGCGGGCACGGCGACGCCGTGCTCGTCCTCGCTGTCATGCTCGTGACGGTCGTCCTGACGGAGATGCTGACGAACACGGCCGCCGCCGCCCTGCTCGTGCCGGTCGTGCTGGCGACCGCCGACGAGACCGGAGCCGACCCGCGCATGTTGGCGATCGCCGTGCTGATCGGCGCGTCGTGCTCGTTCCTGTCGCCGATCGGCTACCAGACCAACCTGATGGTGCTGGGCCTCGGCGGCTACCGCTTCACCGACTACCCCCGCGTCGGCCTCCCGCTGACGATCTCGACGATCGCCACCGCCACCGTCCTCCTGCCCTGGACGACGTGAGGCGTCATCAGGCGGGGGCGACGGTGACGCGGACCCCGTTGAGGGCGATGTTGCCGCTCACCGGATCGTAGAAGTCGGCGTCGGTGAGGAGGTTGGTGTTGACGCCGCGGTAATCCTGCGCTACCCGGAGTCGCGTCCCCTCGACGTCCTGGCCGAACCCGTGGGGGATCGACACGACGCCGGGCCGGATCCCGTCGGTGACCGACACGTCGATCGTCACCTCGCCGACGTCGGACGTCACGCGCGCCGGTGCGCCGTCGGTGAGACCGAGTCGGTCGGCGTCGTCGGGATGGACCTGCACGGTGCACCGGTTGCGACCCTTGGTCAGCACCTCGACGTTGTGCATCCACGAGTTGTTCGAGCGGACGTGACGCCGGCCGACGAGCACCATCGACGAGTCCCAGTTGCGGTCGAGCGACGCGGCCAACCTCGGCAGGTCGTCGCGCAGCTCGTCGGGCACCACCTCGATCTTCCCGCTCGGCGTCCGCAGCAGGTCGGGGATCCGATCGGGCTCGAGGGGGCCGAGATCGACACCGTGCGGGTCGGCCTCGAGCACGGCCAACGTGAGGCCGTCGGGGTCGGCGCCGAACCCGTCGCCGTAGGGTCCGGTGCGCAGCATCAGGTCGAGCAGGCGCTCCGGTCCGCGACGGTCGCCGAGCATCGCCATCAGCTCCCGGGGGTCGCGGCCGGCCACCGCCCCGTGCTCGTCGCCGACGGCGGACTCGACCATCGCGAGCGCGATCTGGTCGTCGGCGGCCGCGATGTCCGGGTCGGGTCCGAAGCCGGCGGCCAGCCCGGCGAGGCGGACGCTGATCTCCCACTCGTCGGGCTGACCGTCGTCGAGGGGCAGCACGGCGGGGGAGTAGTTGGCGACGTTGCGGACGGCGAGGTGGAGCAGGGCGAGGTCGTGGTGCGACTTCTGGAGCGCGGTCGGCGGCGGCAGGATGACGTCGGCGTGGCGGGTCGTCTCGTTCACGTAGGGGTCGATCGCCACCATGAACTCGAGTGACGCGAGCGCGCGATCGAGACGCGCGCTGTCGGGATTGGAGCTGACCGGGTTGCCGCCCACGCAGACGAACGCCCTCACCTGACCCTCGCCCGGTGTCTCGATCTCCTCCGGCAGCGCGCTGACCGGGAACTCGCCGAACGTCTCGGGCCGCCCGCCGACGCGACTGCGCACGCGCCCGTGGCGGAGTCCGCGTCCGACCCCCGGCCGTCCCGTCGTCGAGGGGTGTCCGACGGCGCCCTTGGCGAACATCGCCCCACCGGTTCGATCGAGGTTGCCGGTGAGCAGGTTGACGACGTCGACCAGCCAGGACGCCGACGTGCCGAACTCCTGGGTGCAGGTGCCGATCCGTCCGTACACCGCGGCCGTGGGTGCGGCTGCGAGCTCGCGTGCGATGCGGCGGATCTCGTCGGCGGCGATCCCGCACGTCGCGGCGACCGAATCGGCGGTGAAGGGCGCGAGCAGGTCGGGTAGCGCATCGAGTCCGCGGCTGTGCTCGGCCAGTCGACCGACGTCGGCCAGGCCCTCGTCGAGCAGCGTGTGCGCGATCGCCGCGAGCAGGTGCGCGTCGGTGCCCGGTCGGATCGCGACGTGCCGATCGGCGCGCTCGGCGGTCTCGCTGCGGCGCGGGTCGACCACGACGACGGTCCCGCCGCGCTCCTGGATGCGTTCGAGCCGGCCGGGGAAGTCGGGTGCCGTGCACAGCGAGCCGTTCGAGGCGTACGGGTTGGCGCCAAGTACCAGCAGGTGGTGGGTACGGTCGAGGTCGGGCACCGGGACGGCGACCGATCCGAACATCATCGCCGCCGACAGCTCCTTGGGTCGCTGGTCGACCGTCGACGCCGAGAAGCGGTTGCGCGTCCCGAGCGCGACGAGCAGCGAGCGGTTGTAGAGCATCGGTCCGAGGTTGTGGACGTTCGGGTTGCCCAGGTAGATCGCACACGCGTCCCGTCCGTGCTGCTCGAGGATCGGGAGCAGGTGCGCCTGGATGTGCTCGAACGCCTCGTCCCACGTCGATTCCACGAGCTCGCCGTCGCGCTTGATCAGCGGCCGACGGACCCGGTCCGGGTCGTCGTGGAGATGACCGAGCGTGGTCCCCTTCGGGCAGATGAAGCCGTGCGAGGCGACGTCGAGCCGGTCGCCGCGGGTTCGGGTGACGTGGGCACCGCCGTCATCTCCCTCCTGAAGCGTCAGCTCCAGACCGCAACCGGCTTCGCACAGCGGGCAGGTCCGGAACGCCGTTCGGGTCGTCATCTCGCCAGCATGGCCCAACCCGACGACGGCGCCCAAGGAGCTCGCTCGGGAAACGTTCGGCACGCGTCCGCCGGTCGCGATGCACATCGCAGCTCGGCGGTCCCTACCATCACCCTCGATGCGCGCTGACGAACTCAGCCGGGCCTGGCGCGGCCTGGTCGTCGGGGCGCCGCTCACCGGCGGGCACCGGAGTCGGGTGTGGGAGGCGGCGCTCGGCGACCGTCGCGTGGTCGTCCGGCGCTCCCGGCGGCCACGCGGGTCGCTCGTCTGGGAGCTCGACCTGCTGACGGCGCTCCGGCGAACCGGATTCGGGGTCGCCGAGATCGTGCCGGCCGACAACGGCGAGCGAGCCGTCGAGGGCTACGTCGTCCAGTCCTGGGTCGACGGACGGGAACCGGCGACCGCCTCGGACTGGGAGGCCGTCGCCGGCGAGCTCGATCGTCTCCACCACCTGCTCATCGGCGTGGCGCAGCGGCCGGGTTGCCGGGTCGTGACCGAGCTCGGCCCGACCTCCCGCAGCGTCGACGCGAACCTGTCCGCGCTTCCGGCCGACGTACGTGCGCTGGTGCTCAACGTGTTCGCGAGCGTGCGCGACGCACCCGTCGGGGTCGTGCACGGCGATCCGAGCCCCGGCAACATCCGCATGGGTTCCGGCGGGCGGGTGTGGTTCCTCGACTGGGACGAGAGCCGCGTCGACGTCACCTGGCACGACCTGTCGAACCTCGGCGTCGAGGTCCTGCCGCCGGCGACGCAACGACGCGCCGAGCGGCTCTCCCACGCGTGGGAGGTCGCGAACGCCTGGGTCGCCGAGCCCGACTACGCCCGGCGCCGCCTCGCCGCGCTCACCGACTCCTGACCGGTCAGCCGTCGGAGACGGCCGCGGCGATGCGATCGACGGCGAGCACGACGCCGAAACCGAGCAGCGCGAGCAGCACCGGGACGACCACGTCACCGGACGGGGCGGCCAGCGTGGTGGTCTCGGTGCCGCCGGGCCACGGCCACAGGACCCGGAGAGATCCGAGCATCAGGCCGACCATCGCGGCGAGGACGACGTCGTGGTGGTGGTCGAGCGCCCAGGTCAGCAGCGACGAGAACAGCGCCAGCCCGACGACGCAGCCGGCGGCCGTCGCGAGCAGGATCGGGAAGTTGCGGTCGTTGACGGCGCCGAGCACCTCGGGATACATGCCGATCATCACGAGGATGAACGACCCGGAGATCCCCGGCAGGATCATCGCGCAGATCGCCAGCGACCCGGCGAGGAAGAACACCCACCACGGCTGGGTCACGACCTCTGCGGTGCCGGCGTCCACCTCGGTGTCGGACCGCAGCCCGAGCACGAGGAACAGCACGACGGCGACCACCACTGCCGCGACGACCTCCCGGCGGCCGATGTGGCCGAT
>CBFCWS010000072.1:0-10690 GCA_965601765.1 uncultured Ilumatobacter sp.
CCTCGCCGGCATCGCCGACCTCGGGCTCGACGACGAGGTGCTGGGCCTCTTCCTCCGCGGCAACGCCGACCGCGTGTTCCGAGTGACCTGAGCGCGCCGCGGCCGTGGTTCGGCCGGCGCGCGGTCGCGGTCGATCCGTGCCGAGCCGGTCGTCGTGCGGGCGAACGGGTGGTGCCCACGCCGGTGTACCCGTCTGTACCAGGAGTGTCCGGGATCTCGGCACTAGGTTTGCCGCCGTGCGCATCGAGGTGAACGACCCGTGCCCCCTTCCCGCCGATCCGGTGCTGGCGCAGCATGCGGCCGCGATGAACACCATCGGCGAGTGGGCGTGGATCGTCGACGCGGACTGGCGCATCGTCTACATGAGCGACGAGCAGCGCCTGTCCTGCGGCGCCGGCGCCGAGCTGGTGCCGATGATCACCGACGCCCACCTGTTCAGCCGCGAGGTGATCGACCTCGCCGCCGGCTACCGGATGGGGCCCAGGGAGCTCTACGTCTGGCGGGAGTTCTTCGGGGCCGTCGGCGGGATGTTGCTCGCCGACGCCGGCCCCGGCGGGCGGGACGCACTCCGGTCGCTGATCGACCAGCGCCTGCTCGACGATCTCGACGACCTCGCACCGACCGACCGCGACGTCGTCACACACGTCCAGAGCTCGGTCGGCATCCAGTCGAAGACCACCGTCCACGCCAGGACCCAGCGCATCCGCGACTCCTCCGGCGCGGTGCGGGGCACGTCGATGGTGTTCAAGCCCGGCGCCGGCATGAACTCCCTCGCGGCGATGGCCTTCGAGCGTGATCCCGGCCACCTCGCACGGGTCCACTCGGTCGCCCGCGCCAAGCGCCGGCCGGCGGCCATCCTGTTCGGCGATCTCGTCGGCTCGTCGGCGCTGTCGCGGAAGCTCTCGACCGGCAATTACTTCTCGCTCGTCCGCCGCATCGTGCAGACCACCGACCGCGCGATCGTCGAGGCCGGCGGGGTGGTCGGCCGGCACGTCGGTGACGGCGTGGTGGCGTTCTTCCCGGCCGAGTCGTTCGCGTCGGAGTCGGCGGCCGTCCGCGCCTGCCTCGCGAGCGCCCGCTCGATTCGCGAGGCGATGACGGAGATCGCGGCCAGGTCCGGTCTGGTGCCGAGCGACCTCGTGCTCCGCTTCGGGCTCCACTGGGGTTCGACCCCGTACATGGGCAACATCAGCACGCTGGCGCGAGCCGAGGTCACCGCCGTCGGTGACGAGGTGAACGAGACGGCGCGCATCGAGGTCTGTGCGACCGGCGGGCGGATCCTCGCCTCGAAGCAACTCCTCGAGCGGCTCTCCGACGGCCACGCACGCGAGCTCGGCATCGACCTCGAGCGGGTCACCTACACCCAGCTCGCGGCGTTGGAGACGGCGACCGACAAGGCGCGCCGGGACGCACCGGCCATCGCGGTCTGCGAGCTCTAGGGCGGGATCTCAGGTGGGTCGCTGGCTGCGGCCCTTGAAGTCGTCCATCGTGTTGTACACGCCGAAGACGCGGTCGGCGATGAAGTCGCGGACGTTGATCGGGACGACACCCTTGAGCATCTCGCTGAGCTGGACCGTGCGCGGCAGGATGACGAACGACTTGCCGGCGAGCATCGCCTTCCACGACTCGTCGACCACCTCGTCGGGGTCGAGCAGCGGCAGCAGGGGCGCCGACTTCGCACCGTCGAACATCCCGGTTCGGGTGTAGTACGGGCACACGGTGGTCACCTTGACGTTCTCGTGGCCGGCCTGCTTGAGCTCGAGGCGGACCGAGTCGGACCAACCGATCACCGCCCACTTCGAGGCCGAGTAGGCAGCCATGCGCGGGTTGGGGGTGAACCCCGCCGCCGACGCCAGGTTGAGCAGCCGACACTCGTTCGACGCGGCGATCATCGCCGGGAGGAACGCGTGCGCGACGTACATCGGCGCGAGGGTGTTGACGTCGATCGTGAGCTTGGCGTCGCGCCGGAGGTCGGTCTCCCAGAAGTACTTGTTCCCGCGGACGATGCCGGCGTTGTTGACCACGACGTCGACGCGGCCGAGATCGTCGAGGATCGCGGCCGCGGTGTCGGCCACGACGTCGGCGTCGCTGACGTCGACGACGTAGCCGCTGACCTCGGTCGCGCTGCCGCCGAGCTCGTCGAGGGTCTGGTTGAGCGCCTGCTCGTCGAGATCGAGGAGCACCACCGTCGACGCCCCCTCGGCGATGGCGCGCTCGGCGAACAACCGACCCATGCCCATCGCCGCTCCGGTGATGAGCACGTTCCTACCTGCGACCGATTTCATGCGGACTCCTTCGACCCGACGCCGGCATCGGCGTCGGTTTGTTCGGCTCGTGCGGCGAGCGCGGACTCGCGGACTCGCTCGAAGTCCTCGTCCGAGTACGGCCCGTTGACCCCGGAGATCGTCGCGAGCTTCATGCCGTGCTTGAGGCCGAGCTGGTAGATCTCCTTGACCTTCGGCCAGCTGATGCTGCGGCCGACGGTGAAGTTCTCGTAGCGCCCCTCGAGTGCGAGCACGATCGTCTCGGCGAGGCAGGCGTAGGCGGTGTTCTTCGGGAGGCCGATGCTCTTCATCCGCACCTCGCCGGGCAACTCGACCTCGCCGGACTCGATCACCAGGACATCTGGCCGCTTGGCGACGTCCTCGGGGGACATGTCGAGCGGCCGGGCGACGTCGGTGATGACACAGCCGGGCTTGACGCGCTCGATGTCGAGCACCTTGTGCCCGGCCGCCGAGGTCGCGGTCACGATCACGTCCATGTCGGGGAGCGCCCCGGACGGGTTGGTCGCGACGTGGATGACGGCCCGCGGGTTCTCGCGCTCGATGTCCTCCTTGATCTGGAGGAGCTTCGCGGTCTCCGGGGACACGAGCCAGAGCTCGTCGGTCGCCAGGGCGAGCAGGCGGGCGCACGCGGAGCCGATCGCACCGGAGGCGCCGACCACCATCGCCTTTCCGTGTGTCACACCCTCGTCGTCCACGTCGGCGATGCCGAGTCGGGACACCGCTTCGGCGGCGGCCCACAACGCACCGGACGCGCTGTAGCTGTTCCCGGTCGTCACCGGCAACTTGGCTTGCTTGGCGACGGTGACACCGGCGTCGCCGACGACCTTCGTGAACGCGCCCAGTCCCATGATCTGGGCGCCGAGCCGGCGCGACAGCTCGGCGGCCGCGAGCAGCCGCGAGTAGGTGAACTCGGGCGGGTGGGAGAGCATCTCCTTCGGGGTCCCGCCGACGGTGATCAGCCAGCCCTCGACCTCGTCGCCGGTGGCCGATTGGATGCCGGTGACGTGGCTGTACACGAACGGCGGCGCATACGCCATCGTCTTCTCGACGACCTGCGTCATCCCCGGGATGCTCGTCAGCATGCCGAGGGCCTCCACGTTCTTGAAGTACTGCGTGGACAGCGGGTGGATCACGAACGAGAAGCGGCTCTTGCGGCGGCGACCGTTGGGCCACATCAGCTCCGGTTCGAGCTCGGCGTCCTGGATGAAGTGGACGAGCTCGTCGGTCGTGAGGTCGCGGCCCGCAGGCAGGGTCGCGGCGACCATCGCCTCGTACATCGCCGGCACGATGACGAAATCGAACGGCTGCGGCGTCGCATCGATGACGAGGTCGACGTCGAGGTCGGCGAGCGTCTCGAGTCGGTCGTCGGAGACGGTGCTCGTGATCACCGCCTTGCCCGCGAGGTTCGGCAGACCGAACCGCATCAGCTCCGAGAACGACCCGATGATGACGTCGGCATCCTCGGCGGCCACGTGCGCGACCTTGTCGGTGAACCAGCTCACGGGGCCGGCGATCTGGTCCTTGATGAAGCCGGGGACCTGCCGCCAGGCGAACTCGCCGAACTCGGCCGTGGTCGCCGTCACCGGATTCGACTTCACCCGACTGGGCAGTACGACGTCGTGACCGGGCTCCTCGAAGACGATGTTCTCGGTGAACTCGCGCAGCACGGCGACCGTGCGCTCCTGGGTCGTCCCGCCGACGACGACCACCCGGGCGTTCGTGAAGTAGCCGGGCATCTCCGCCTCGACGCGACGGATCGCCCACTCCTGGAAGATGTCGGCGACCAGCGAGTCGTCGCGGATCGGGATCGGCGACGACGACGTCTTGATCCGTTGCAGGTCTTCGATCTGCCCGGCCGTGTGGCCGGCGGCCTGGGCCTCTCGGACCCCGCTGATGGCGATGGCATCGGCATCTCGCGACCAGGACCTGACGCTCGCCTCGGCGGCCTCGGGATCACCGCTCGAGCCGACTCGGACGAGCCGGAAGCGGTGATCCGCGAGCGTCACCTCCTCGTCGTAGTCCCACTCGTCGCCTTGGAACGTGACGTTGACGATGGTTTTGGTTTTCGTTCTGGACATGGGCACCCTCGACCGATCCTATGGCATCCGGCGGGCCCGATCACAGGGGACTTGGACCGTGATCGCGGCGATCCGGGCTCGCCGCCCTGGCAGTCGGCGTGCCCGCCGACCGATCAGCGGGAGTCCGCTGCGTCCGGGAGGAACACCTTGGCGAGCACGACGCCGATCAGCGCGGTCGCGAGCCAGACGATGATCGTCGCCAGCAGCCACGCGCCGAGGCCGTCGATCGACAGGCCATCGGAGATCGCGGCCGTGAGCACCAGCGCGAGCGCCGTCGTGATCAGGGCACTCCCGCTCGCGAGCACCTCGAGATTGCCCCGCGCCATGCGTGTCACCAGCGGCTCGAGCAGCAGCGTCAGCACGGTGAAGATCACGACGGCGATCACGAAGGCCGTCCCGCTGACGCTGACGTCGTCGATCAGGATCGACGCCAACAGCAGCCCCAGTGCGTTCCCCAGGAGGGTGAGTCCGATGCGGACGAATCGCAGCTTCACGGCGCTCCTATCGTCACGACGGCCCTCGCTCGTCGTGATGGCAGCAGCGTAGACCGGCCTCCGCATCGACGTCGGGATGGTCGCACCCGATCAGCCCGCCGCCCACCCGCCGCGTGCCGAACTCTGTGGCAGCGATCCCGCGCACCGGCGTCGGGATCGCTGCCACGAAGTCGAACGCCGAAGTCTGTGGCAGCGACGGCGCGCACCGGCGTCGGGATCGCTGCCACAGAGTCAGACGTCGGAGTCGGACGTCGGAGTCAGACGTCGGAGTCGGACGTCCCGCCGTGGATCACCGGGCCCGACCTGGGGTCGGGCGGGCCTCAGAGCGCCTTGCCGGGGTTGAAGCGGCCGTGGGGATCGAGCACGTCTCTGATCCGTCGCTGCACCGCGAGCTGGGTCGGGTCGAGCTCGAGCTCGATGAACGGCCGCTTCAACGTGCCGACGCCGTGCTCCGCGGCGATGGTCCCGCCGAGCGACACCGACAGGGCGACGACGTCGGCGAAGGCCGACTTGGCCCGCTCGATCTCGTCGGCGTCGCCCGGGTCCATGATGAACAGCGGGTGGAGGTTGCCGTCGCCGGCGTGGCCGATGGTCGCGATCTGCACCCGGTGACGATCCCGGATCTCCTCGATGCCGGTGAGCAGGTCGGCCAGGCGCTCGCGCGGCACGGCGACGTCCTCGGGCAGGAGGTGCTTCTCGAGCTTCTCGAACGCCGGCCACACGCGGCGCCGCGCCTCGATCAGCATGTCGCCCTCGACCGGATCGGTCACGTGGTGCACGAACGTGGCGCCGTGCGCCCTGCAGATCCCCGCGATCGCCTCGATCGCCACGTCGGCGTCGAGGCCCGAGGTCTGCACGACGAGCAGCAACGCTGCGTCGGCGTCGAGCTGCATGTTGTAGACGTCGTTGACCTGGCGCAGGCACGCTCGATCGATGACCTCCATCACGCTCGGCTCGAGACCCTGCGCGAAGACCTCGGCGATCGCCGCCCCGGCGGGCGCAAGCTCGCCGAAGAACGCGACGGCGGTCGCAGGGGGCTCGGGCAGTGGCACGAGCTTGACCGTGATCTCCGTGACGACGCCGAGCACGCCCTCGCTGCCGACGAAGAGACCGGTCAGATCGAGACCGGTCGTCGACTTGATGGTCTTGCGACCGGTGCGCATCACCTCACCGCTGGCGAGCACCACCTCGAGCCCGATCACGTAGTCCCTGGTGACGCCGTACTTGACGCAGCACAGGCCACCGGCATTGGTCGCCACGTTGCCACCGATCGAGGAGATCTCGTACGACGCCGGATCGGGTGGGTAGAACAGTCCGTGCTCGGCCACCGCGTTCTTGAGGTCGATGTTGAGCACGCCGGGTTGGACGCGC
This sequence comes from uncultured Ilumatobacter sp., assembly GCA_965601765.1. Taxonomy (GTDB): domain Bacteria; phylum Actinomycetota; class Acidimicrobiia; order Acidimicrobiales; family Ilumatobacteraceae; genus Ilumatobacter. Next base: position 6,229 of record CBFCWS010000072.1, read on the forward strand.
GCCATCCGGTTGACCGTGTCGATCTCGAGGATCTCGTTCATGCGGTGCATCGACAGCACGATGCACCCGTCGCTCGCGTTGGCGGCGCCGGTCAACCCGGTGCCGGTCCCCCGCGGGACGATCGGCACGTCGGCCGCAATGGCCGCGTCGACGGCCGCGACGACCTCGTCCCGGTCGCGTGGCATCACCAGCGCGGCGGCGCTCCCGGCCTGCTCGAAGATCGCCCGGTCCTGCGAGTAGGCCGCGACCACGTCGGCGTCGAACTGCAACGAGTCGGCGGGAAGGCGGGCGAGCAGCGCGCTGTGCAGGGTCATTGGGCCGCCCGCCGCGTGCTCCAGCCCCGAGACCATCGGAGGAATCTAGCAATCGACCGAACCGGGTCGACGACCCCGACCCGGCCGGCATGTGTCGATCGCACCCCGGACCGCGCACCGATGGGTACGGTGGCTCCCGTGCTCGGGCCGACGATCGAGGAGCTGCGCGCGGTCGCGTTGGCGGCAGACGACGCCGGCGGGTTCTTCGCGGCGATGTACGCGCGGGTGACCGACCGCGTGCAGGGCGCCATCGCCGACGGCCGCTTCGGCGACGGAGCACGCATGGCCCGCTTCGCTCGCACCTTCGCCGACTGGTACGTCGGCCCTCGTCACGGGACCCGGGCGCTCCCCGACTGCTGGAAGGCGGCCGACGACGTCAGCGACGATCGGCGGCTCCTGATCGTCCAGCACCTGCTGCTCGGCATGAACGCCCACGTCAACCACGATCTGCCCCAGGTCGTGGTCGAGCTGGCCGGCGCGGGACAGCCGGACGGCGCAGCGGACGAGCCGTCGCTCGACGGATCACTCGACGACCTGCGTCCGGACTTCGACGCGATCAACGACATCCTCGCGGCGACGCAACCCGAGATCCTGCGCGATCTCGGCCGGGTGGCGGGCTGGACGCAGCTCGCCGTCGCGTGGGGCGGCGGACGGGTCTTCAACTTCTCGCTGGCCCGGGCGCGCGACCAGGCCTGGGGCTCCGCCGAGCGCCTCCACCGCGCCGGCGCGAACGACCGGCGTGCGGACGTCGCCGAGCTGGATCGGCTCGTGACCGTGCTCGCCCACCTGATCACGCGCCCGAGCGCACCGGTCTCGTGGCTGCTCCCGATCCCGCGGTGGCTGGAGGAGGACGATCCGCGACTGGTGACCCGCCAGCTGCTGGGCAACCTCGCGTAGGAAGCCGACGACCCCGCGCCGCTCGTCCCGCGGCGTCGCCCGCCGGAGGAGCTGAGCGTCCGGTCGTACGTGCCGTCGGTGAGCATGTCGAGCATCGCCGTGTCGACCTGCTCGCGCAACGGTGAGCCCGGTTGCAGCGCGGTGCCGTACGGGACCGGACCGAACAGCTCGCCGCCGACCTCGAGACCATCGCCGGACCCACCGACGACGAACGGCTCGATGTTCTCGGTCAGCACGACGACCTCGGTACCGGCCGGCAGCGAGGCAGCCGCCGATGCCACCGCGGCACCTGCGACCGACGCGTTCGCGACCATCGACCCACGTGGTCCACGTGGCGTCCGAAGCGGAGGAACATCCGGTGGACGGGAGTTCGACGCGTTCCGCAGCATGACGTCCTGCTCGGGGTGGACGCCGCCGCGTGGTCCAGCGGGGCGGCGCCGGCCCGATCAGGTGATCCGGGTGTCGACCCAGACCAGGCGGTGGTCAGAGCCCGGGAACGGGAAGGTCCCGACGAGTGCGAAGAGCGGATCGGCTTCCAGTGGCCAGAACACGCCGGCGTCGGTGATCGCCATGTTCTTCCGCGGCAGGACGTAGTCGACGCGGAGGTTGCCGGGACCGAACGGCGACTCACCGAAGTCGGCCGTGTCGAACGCCGGGTCACCGAGGTGGGTGTCGTTGACGTCACCCTGCAGCTCGGCCTGCTCGACGCCGCCCTCGCTGTCGGGGGTGACCTTGGTGTTGATCCTCGGGTGGTCGAGCAGCAACTGTGCTGCTCCGGGGATGCTGTCGCCGTCGAAGGGGTCGGCGTTCTGGTCGCCGGCGATGACGAAGCGGGCGCCGCCCGGGAGACCACCGCGCACCCCGTCGTCGTCGTAGATGTACGAGCCGCTGCCGGGCTGGACGTAGTCGGCCCAGAACCGGATCTCGTCGTGGTTCCGCGTCCCGTTGCGGTCCTCCGGGCCGTCGAAGACCGGCGGCGTGGGATGGCTGACGAGGAAGTGCACGGTGCGGCCGTCGACGTCGATCGGGATGTCGACGTGGTTCTTCGACGACAGACGGAACACCTCGAGGTCGCCCTCGTCGTAGAACGACTCCCCCGTCACCGGGTCGACGGGCAGGAGCGCGCCCGGCATGTCCTTCCAGAGGAACTGCTGGAAGGTGCGGACCCCGTCGTCGTCGATCGGGTACATCGAGTACACGACGAACGCGAACTGGCCGGGGAAGAAACCGAACCCGAACGCGTCGCCGGGTCCGCCGATCGTGCCGTTCTTGTCGAGGTCGCGACCCGAGGGGATGCCGGTGTTGGACGGGGCGACGTAGACGTGGGGATACTCGATCGGGGCGGCGTCGTCGTGCGGCACCGACAGGTAGTTGTCCTGGAAGCGCTCGGCGGCGAGACCGGCCTCGTCGTAGTCGAACTCGTTGATCAGCACCACCTCGGGACGGGTCCGCTGGATGATCTCGGCGATGACGTCGGGCTGCGCGCTCCCCGGCGCGGCCAGCTCGGCGGCGAGCGCGCCCGGCGCGGCCCGGTTCAACGAGGCGTTGAAGCTCGCGAACCTGACCTCGGGCGGCGGACCGCCGCCCTCGGCGCCGGCGGTGCCGGCCGCACCGCCGACCGCACACAGGGCGAGACTCGTCGCCAGGGCGACTCCGGTGATCAGACGTCGTGACATGGTGGATTCCTCTCGTCGTGGTCCGATGGTAGATCCGAGACGAGGCCGACGATGACACGGCGGGGTGACACGTGCGTCACGCCGGGGTGAACCCCGGGCAGCCATCGGGTGACCCGCGACGGCGGGGTGGAGGCGTGGTGGAGGCGTGGCGAGGGGCGTGGCGAGGGGCGAACTGTCCGGTCCTCCGGCTCCGGGACGAGCCGCCGGCCGGGGAGGGTCAGCCGTTCTCGGCGAAGAAGCGGTCGGACTCGTCGTTGCCGTACAGGGCCCAGAGCACGAACACACCGACGAACAGCGCGAACGCCGCGCGGTACACGAACCCGCCGACGTGATGGGCGATCAGGGTGTAGACGGCGAAGCCCATCGCGACGCCCTGGACGATCGCGATCACCATGCGCCAGCCGCTGCTGCCGCGCATCAACCCCGCTGCTGCGAGGAACAACAGCGCGAAGGCGACGAACTCGCCGATGACGGTACCGGTCAGCGCGCCGTCGGTGAGCGGTGCGCCCTCCTGCTCCAGCCAGTCGACGATCTCGTCGCGCCAGATGAGCAACGACACGCCGGCGACGAATGCCAGCGCCGCCTGGATGTAGAGGATCACCGCGATGAACGTGATGACGCCCGGTCGCCGCGCCACCACCGGATATGACTGACTCGTGCTCATGGCGCCGAATGTAGTGCGAGCGATCGCCGCGTTCGGGGACCTCGCGATCCACCACGCGTGGTCGGCGACCACCCGACCGGCGACCCCGGCGCCCGATGACGATATGGCTGTTCGATTGTCCGTAGACTGCGCGGCGTGGTAGGACCGCAGCTTGATCTGATGCCGGGCGAGAAGATGGTGCTGCACTCGCACCCGCACTGGTGGCACTTCTTTCGACAGCTGTTCGAAGGCGTCGGCGTCGTCGTGCTCTTCATCCTGTGGCTCTGGACGGACGGCGCGCTGTCGACGATGTTCGGGTGGCTGACGGTCATCGGGTTCATCGGTTGGGCGGTCGACACGCTGGTGGCGTTCGCGACCTGGCAGACGACGCGGTTCGCCATCACCGACCAGCGCGTCGCCTACCAGAGCGGGTTGCTCAGACGGAAGGGCGTCTCGATCCCTCTCGAGCGCGTCAACAACGTCAACTTCGAGCAGGGGGTGATCGAACGGATGCTCGACAACGGCACCCTCACCATCGAGTCGGCCGGCGAGACCGGTGACTCGGTGTTCCGCAACATCCCCGACCCCGATCGAGCCCGCGCGCTCATCTTCCAGCAGATGGAGGCATACGGGAACGCCCGGGCCGAGCGCGACGCGAGCGCCGTCGCCCGCGCGATCCAGTCCGACGGCGGCGTCCAGGGAGCGGTCGAGGACCGGCTCGCGAAGCTCGACGAGCTCCTCGCCGCCGGCACGATCAACGAGGACGAGTACGCGAAGAAGCGCGCCGACATCCTCGACGACATCTGACGGGTCAGCGGATGCCGGGGGGTCGGTAGGCCGCGGGTGAACCGTCGCGCGAGAACACCACCTGCCCGAGCTGGAGGCGTCGCGCCCGGAACGTGCCGGCCCGCGAGAGCAGGTAGTACCGCCAC
>CBFCWS010000073.1:0-10655 GCA_965601765.1 uncultured Ilumatobacter sp.
ACCGGGTCAACACCGAGGCCGACGTGGTGTGGGTCGACGGCCACTCCGACTACGGCCATGCGTTCGAGGTGTTCTGGGAGCGATACGGCAAGGACGTCGGACCGAAGACCACCGTCCTGCTGCTCGGTGACGCCAGGAACAACTACCACGCCAGCCAGTCGTGGGTGGTCGCCGAGATCCAGCACAAGGCGCGCCACGTCTACTGGCTCAACCCCGAGCCGAAGTCGTACTGGAACACCGGCGACTCGATCGTCGGCGACTACGGGGTCCACACCGACGGCGTCTTCGAGTGCCGCAACCTCCGCCAGCTGGAAGCGTTCGTCGAGAAGCTCGCCTGAGCGTGACGAAGCAAGCCTGGCTTGCTTCGTCACGCTCGTAGTGTGGCGGGATGGTCCGGCTCGACGTACCGCTCCGCTACGGGGGTGCCTCGAGGCGGTTGATGCCGGTGCTCGGGATGGGGCCGGGGTCGAGCCGGGTGCTCGTGACCGACGACGAGCTGCGCGTCGAGATGGGATGGGCGTTCAGGGCGACCGTCCCGCTGGCGGCGATCCGTTCGGTCACGATCCGTGAGCGCGGCGTGTGGTCGCGGGGAGTGCACGGCTGGCGTGGACGCTGGCTCGTCAACGGCGCCGGTGACGGTCTCGTCGTCGTCGGGATCGATCCGCCGGACCGCGCCAGGATGGGCCCGATCGGGATCCGCCTGTCCGAGCTGATCGTCAGCGTCGACGATCCGGCGGCGCTCGTCGCAGCGCTCAGCTGACCGGGTCGTCGGGCACCGCACCGACCACGGTCATCACCTCGTCGAGTGACTTGCGCCGCAGGTCGGGGACGAGGCACCCGTCGACGGGGTATCCGACCGGGAACAGGACGAACGGACGCTCGTTGGCCGGGCGTCCGAGCTCTGCGGTCAGGAACGCCATCGGGCTCGGCGTGTGGGTGAGGGTCGCGAGCCCCATGCGGTGGAGCGCGGTGATGAACACCCCTGCTGCGATCCCGCAGCTCTCCTTCACGTAGTAGTGGTGGCGCCGGCCCCCGTCCGCGTCGACGGCGTAGCGCTCCTCGAACAGCACGACGATCCACGGGGCGATCTCGATGAACTCCTTGTGCCAGTCGGTGCCGAGCGGTTCGAGCTCGGCCTGCCACTCGTCGTTCATCCGCCCGTCGTAGTTGGCGCGCTCCTCGGCCTCTGCGGCGCTCCGGATCCGGCGCTTCACCGCCGGGTCGCCGGTCACGACGAAGCGCCACGGCTGGTGGTGCGCCCCCGATGGCGCGGTCGAGGCGGTCGCGATCGCGGTCTCGATCAGATCGATCGGGACCGGTGTGTCGCTGATCATCCTGACCGAGCGGCGGCGCTGCATCTCGGAATGGAAGTCGGCGGCGAGCCGGCGCATCTCGTCGAGCGGCCGACGCTCGAACTCGAGCGGGACGAAAGCGTGACGGGCGGCGAGGTCGGCGGCGGGGTACGGGTGCTCGTACCGGTCGGCATCCCGGGCCGCGCTCACGACGGTGCCCGCTGCGGTCGGACGAGCAAGGTCTGGAGCGCTCGCCCGACGGGTCCGCGCTCGTCGAACAGCAGCGAGTCGGAGAGCCCGATCCCGTTCGGCTCCCATCTCGAGACCGAGTCGCTGCCGAGCCAGTCGCCGGCCGGTGGGCGGTGCAGTGAGATCGTCAGGTCGACGTTCAGGAACGCGAAGTCCTCGGGCTCGGCGTTCCGGGAGATCGCGTTGCCGCAGTCGGACAGGGGGCAGATCCGCTGGAACGGGGACGGCTCCTCGCCGGGGAGCAGCGGGAGCGCCCGCATCCACATGCGGGTGGGTCCCGGTTCGGGATCCTCGCCGGGCGGGTACATGGCCTCGACACTGGTGGTGAACGCCGGTCGTCCGTGGAGGGTGCGGCGCATGGGGAAGACGTCGGGACGTGCCTCGGCCACCGACGGCGTCGGCGTCGTCGCCGTCGGCAGGTCGCCGAACGATGCCGTTGCGAGGTGCATCGCGGTCGCCGTGACGACCTCCCGGCCGCTGCCCTCGACGATCGCGAGCCGTGTGGTCGAGATGCTGCGGCCACGCCGCGTCACCTCGGCGGTGACGGCGAACCCGGCGTGCGGGATGGGCCGGAGCAGCTCGGCGGTCAGACGGACGAGTTGCCGGTCGGGGATCTCGCGCTCGCTGGCCCGCGCCAGCAACCCGGTCGGCGGACCGGCGTGGCACGCGTCGACGTCCCACGGTCCGCGCGTCGCGTCGGTCGGCGAGAACCACTCGCCGTCCGCGCTCGTGAAGAAGGTGTCCGACACGCCGCCGACCCTAGGGCGTCAGCTCGGTGTCGGACGCCGATCCGACGCGATCACGATCGCTGGTAGTTGGGGGCTTCCCGGGTGATGGTGACGTCGTGGGGGTGGCTCTCCTCGCGGCCTGCGGTGGAGACCCGCATGAAACGGCTGCCGGTGCGGAGCTGCTCGAGGTCGGCGGCGCCGGCGTAACCCATACCCGAGCGGAGGCCGCCGACGAGTTGGTAGACCGTGTCGCCGAGCGGTCCCGCGTACGGGACCCGACCCTCGATGCCCTCGGGGACGAGCTTGTTCGACGACTTGGCGACCGTCGAGGACCCACCGCCCTGCTCGGTGGCGTAGCGGTCGGCGCTGTGACCCTGCATGGCGCCGAGCGACCCCATACCGCGGTAGCTCTTGAAGCGGCGACCCTCGAACAGCTCGGTCTCGCCCGGGCTCTCCTCGGTGCCGGCCAGCAGCGACCCGAGCATGACGGTCGTGGCCCCCGCGGCGATCGCCTTGACGATGTCGCCCGAGTAGGTGATGCCGCCGTCGGCGATGATCGGCACGCCGACCTGGCGGGCTCGCTTGGCGGCGAAGAAGACCGCCGAGAGCTGGGGCATGCCGGCGCCGGAGATGATGCGGGTCGTGCAGATCGAGCCGGCACCGACGCCGACCTTGACCGCATCGGCGCCTGCGGCGGCGAGCGCGTCGACACCCTCCTCGGTGACGACGTTGCCGGCGGTGACGGCGAGATCCGGCCAGGAGCCCTTGATCCGCTCGATGGCCTTGATGACGCCGGCGGAGTGGCCGTGCGCCGTGTCGATCGCGACCGCGTCGACGCCCATCGCGACGAGCGCCTCGACGCGCTCCTCGACGTCGTCGCCGACGCCGCACGCCGCGGCGCAGCGGAGCCGTCCACGATCATCGCGCGAGGCGTTCGGGTAGTCGAGCCGCTTCTGGATGTCCTTGACGGTGATCAGACCGGCGAGCTTGCCGTCGTCGTCGACGAGCGGGAGCTTCTCGATCCGGTACCGCTGCAGCAACAGCTTCGCCTCGTCGAGCGACGTGCCGACCTTCGCCGTGACCAATCCGTCGGCGGTCATGAACTCGCTGATCGGCCGCTCGAAGTCGCTGCCCTCGCAGAAGCGGATGTCGCGGTTGGTGAGGATGCCGACCAGCTCGCCGGAGTCGTTGGTGATCGGCACGCCCGAGAACTTGAAGCGGTGCATGAGGTCCTCGGCCTCGTGCAGCTTGGCGTCCTTGGGGAGCGTCACCGGGTCGGTGATCATCCCGGACTGGCTGCGCTTGACCTTCTGCACCTCGGCCGCCTGGCGATCGGCCGGCATGTTCCGGTGGATCACGCCGATCCCGCCGTATCGGGCCATGGCGATCGCCATCCGCGCCTCGGTCACCTTGTCCATCGCCGCCGAGATCAGCGGGACCGACAGCTCGATGTCGCGGGCGAACAGGGCGCTGGTGTCGACGGCGTCGGGCAGGGTCTCGGAGTAGCCGGGGACGATCACGACGTCGTCGAAGGTGAGTGCGTCGAAGCGGTCGAAGAGGTCGTCGTTCGGTCTGGTGACCAGATGCTCGGCGGTGGGGCTCGTCGCAGGGGTCGAGCGGTCGCTCATACGGGGGATTCCTTCCGGGTGAGTTGCGTGCAGAGGTGGCCGATCGTGTCGACCAGGAGACGGTGCTCGACGGCGTGGACCCGCTCGGCCAGCGAATCGAGCGTGTCGTCGGGCAGAATCGGGACGTCGGCGGTGGCGAGGACGGGACCGTCGTCGACGCCTTCGTCGGGGACGAGATGGATCATCACGCCGGTCGAGCTGCGCCGGCCGGCCTGGGCCTCGGCGAACGCCCGCTCGATCGCATGCGTACCGGGGAGGTCGCCCGGCCGGGCCGGGTGCAGGTTGATGACGCGGTCGGGGAACCAGCCGAGGAAGCTGGTCGTCAGGATGCGCATCCATCCGGCGAGCACGACGAGATCGGGGCCGAACCCCGACACGACGTCGGCCAGCCGGGCGTCGTAGTCGGGTCGAGCCTCCTCGCGCAGGCGACCGACGTGGACACCGGGGACGCCGGCCCGTCCGGCGCGGTCGAGCGCGACGGCGTCGGCGTGGTCGGACACGACGGCGACGACGGCAGCGGGTAGCCGGTCGTCGGCGCAGGCATCGAGGATCGCCTGCAGGTTCGAGCCGTTGCCCGAGGCCAGCACGACGAGGCGGGCGCGGTCGCGACGATCGGGTCTCCCCGGCGGACGGCCGCTCGTCTCCATGCATCGACCGTAGACGCGCGCGGCGCCCGCGCGGTGGAGCATGAACGAAAAGTCAGCGCCTCGGTCCGCTGGTGGACGGTCGCGCGAACAGCACGACGAACGCGGCCATCTCGACACGTCCGGCGAGCATCGTGACGACGAGGGTGATCTTCGTGGCTGCGTTGGCAAGGTGGTCGGTCACCGCTCGGCTCGACCCGACGCCGGATCCCGCGCTCAGCGCCTCGAACACGGCCACCCCGATCGGCGTCACCCGGTCGGCGACCGCGAGGACCACAGAGGCGACGGCCACCATCGCCGGCCAGAGCGACACGATCGAGGCCGCGCCCATGATGCGGTGCCGCGCGTCCCGGACCTCGACGTCGCCGGCATCCCAGGTCCTGCCAGACCGGGTCTCCCGAGATCACGGGTCCGAGTGCGCAGCCGATCGTCAGCACGGTCACGATCGGCAGGAGGCGGGAGATCGTCTGGCGGGCGGTCTCGCCCGGGCCGGTCGCCGCGTTCCGACCCGATGAACTCGTCGTGGTCACCCGACGGCTCGGCAACGGTCACGGCGAACACGACGATGCCGATCGCGCCGAGGAACTCGCGCGATCTACGCTCGCCGTGTGCCCACTCTCGTCGCTCGCATGCATCGCCCGATCCTGAAGCTCGTCGGGCGGAGGATGGAGGCGGCGCAGACGCCCGACGAACTGCGCAAGGTCGTCGATCGGTCCGTCAAGCTGCTGCCCCGTGCCAGCGGTGTCGCGACCAGCCCGGCGACCTTCGGGCATCTCGGCGGTTTGCGCATCACGCCCACCGCTGGAGCCGCCGGCAGCCGATCGATGCTGCTGTTCCACGGTGGCGGGTACGTCTTCGGCTCACCCGAGCAGCAGCGGACCCTCGCCGGTCGGATCGCGAAGGCCGCCGACGCGACGGTCTACCTGCCGCGCTACCGGTTGGCCCCCGAGCATCCGCATCCCGCCGCGATCGACGACGGCGTCACGGCCTACCGGGCGATGCTCGACCGCGTGCCGCTGCACGACCTCGTCGTCGGCGGCGATTCCGCCGGCGGCGGCCTCGCGCTCGCGATGCTGCAGCGCGCCCGGCACGAGGGGTTGCCGATGCCGGCGGGCATGATCCTGATCAGCCCGTGGCTCGACCTGACGGCCAGCGGCGCGAGCTACCGCACGAACGCCGACGCCGACTTCGTGCTGCTCCCCGCAGCGCGCGCGAGGGCGACCGACTGGTACCGCGGCGACGTCCCGTCCGCCGATCCGGCGGTCTCGCCGCTGTTCGGTGACATGACCGGACTCCCGCCGACCCTCGTGCAGGTGGCGGCTCCCGAGGTGCTCTACAGCGACAGCGACCGCTTCGTCGATCTGGCGCGCGAGGCCGGTGTCGACGTCACGTTCCAGATCGACGGCGACATGTGGCACGTCTGGCACCTGACCGCCCCGCTCGTCACCGAGGCGCGCCATGCGATCGCCAAGATCGGCGACTTCGTCGCAGCCCGCACCGGCACGGTCCCCTCCGAGACCCCGTGACGGTCTGCGTGTCTGCCCGGCCCTCAGCAGCGAGGGATCACGTCGCGTCGCGCGTGGTGCCTGGCACCCCCCCCCCCGCGACAGGAGGTGTTCGACGGCGAGGGCGGGGGTGGTGGTGCCGGCGAGGAGCTCTGCTTCGAGCTCGGCGGCGCGCTCGGCGATCTCCGGGCGCCGGCGGAAGCGGTCGACGAGCTGGGTCTCGACCGACTCCCACATCCACTCGACCTGTTGACGGCCGCGGCGACGCTCGAACTCGCCGATCCCGACCATCTTGGCCTGGTGGGCGCGCACCTGGTCCCAGACCTCGGCCAGTCCGACGCCGGTGATCGAGCTGCAGGTCAGCACCGGTGGAACCCAGGCGGCACCCGGCGGGTGGATCAGCTGGAGGGCGTTGGCGAGCTCCCGGGCCGCGATCTTGGCGTCGTGGACGTGCTCGCCGTCGGCCTTGTTGATCGCGAGCACGTCGGCGAGCTCGAGCACGCCCTTCTTGATGCCCTGGAGCGAGTCGCCCCCTCGTGCGAGCATCAGGACGAGGAACGTGTCGGTCATGTTGGCGACGGCGATCTCGGACTGGCCGACCCCGACGGTCTCCACCAGCACCACGTCGTGGCCCGCGGCCTCGACGATCACGATCGCCTCCCGGGTCGCCCCGGCCACGCCGCCGAGGGTGCCGGAGGTGGGGGAGGGGCGGATGAACGCGTTCGGGTCGACGGCCAGCCGCGCCATGCGCGTCTTGTCGCCGAGGATGCTGCCGCCCGTCCGCGACGACGACGGGTCGACGGCCAGCACCGCGACCCGGTGCCCGGCCCCGGTGAGCATCGACCCCAACGCATCGATGAACGTCGACTTGCCGACGCCCGGCACGCCGGTGATGCCGACCCGCAGCGAACCGCCCGTCTCAGGCGCCAGCCGCAGGAGGAGCTCCTGGGCGAGCGAGCGATGCTCGGCGAGCTGGGACTCGACCAGCGTGATCGCGCGCCCGAGCGCCGTCCGGTCACCGGCGAGGACGCCGGCTTCGAGCGCGTCGATGTCGACCGGGCGTGGCACTGATCAGGCGAGACGCTGCTCGAGCTCGCCGAGCAGGTCGAGCACGGCGTCCGCGATGACCGTGCCCGGCGGGAAGATGGCGGCGGCACCGGCGGCCAGCAGCTCGTCGAAGTCGTCGGGCGGGATGACGCCGCCGACGACGATCATGATGTCGTCCCGGCCGAGCGCGGCGAGCTCCTTGCGCAGCTCGGGCACCAGCGTGAGGTGCCCGGCCGCGAGCGACGACGCGCCCACGATGTGCACGTCGGCTTCCACCGCTTGCCGGGCGACCTCGGCCGGGGTCTGGAACAGCGGCCCGACGTCGACGTCGAAGCCGATGTCGGCGAACGCGGTGGCGATCACCTTCTGGCCGCGGTCGTGGCCGTCCTGGCCCATCTTGGCGACGAGGATGCGCGGCCGCCGGCCCTGGGACGCGAGGAACTCCTCCACCCGCTCGCGCGCGAGCTGCGCGTTGGGGGAATCGCCGATCTCGCTGCGGTACACCCCCTGGATCGTACGGATCGCGGCGGTGTGGCGCCCGAACACCTTCTCGAGGGCCTCGCTGATCTCGCCGACCGTCGCATGCTTGCGGGCCGCATCGACCGCCAGCTGCAGGAAGTTCTGCTCGAGCCCCGGCGCCCGCGTGCCGTCGGTCGACGCGGCGGCGGCCGCGGTCAGGCGATCGAGGGCCTCGGCGACGGCGGCGGCGTCGCGGCCGGCCCGGAGCTGCTCGAGCTTGGCGTGCTGCTCGGCGCGCACGGCGGTGTTGTCGACCTTGAGCACGTCGACGTGCTCCTCTGCCTCCGGCCGGAACATGTTGACGCCGATGACCGGCTGGCGGCCCGAGTCGATGCGGGCCTGGGTGCGGGCCGCGGCCTCCTCGATGCGGAGCTTGGGGATGCCCGCCTCGATCGCGGTCGTCATCCCGCCGTGTTCCTCGATCTCCTGGATGTGCCCCCACGCCGCCTGGGCGAGGCCGTGGGTGAGGCGCTCGATGTAGTACGAGCCGCCCCACGGGTCGATCACCTTCGTGGTCCCCGACTCCTGCTGGAGGAACAGCTGGGTGTTGCGGGCGATCCGGGCGCTGAAGTCGGTCGGCAGCGCCAGGGCCTCGTCGAACGCGTTGGTGTGCAGCGACTGGGTGTGCCCCTGGGTGGCCGCCATCGCCTCGACGCACGTGCGGACGACGTTGTTGTAGACGTCCTGCGCCGTGAGTGACCATCCCGAGGTCTGGGAGTGCGTGCGCAGCGACAGCGACTTGTCGTTCTTCGGGTCGAACCGGTCGACGAGCTTGGCCCACAGCAGCCGCCCGGCGCGCATCTTCGCGACCTCCATCGCGAAGTTCATGCCGATCGCCCAGAAGAACGAGATCCGCGGCGCGAACGAGTCGACGTCGAGCCCGGCGGCGATGCCCGAGCGCAGGTACTCGACGCCGTCGGCCAGGGTGTACCCGAGCTCGAGGTCGGCGGTCGCACCGGCCTCCTGCATGTGGTACCCCGACACCGAGATCGAGTTGAACCGCGGCATCTCCGAGGAGGTGTAGGCGAAGATGTCCGAGATGATCCGCATCGACGGCTCGGGTGGGTAGATGTAGGTGTTGCGGACCATGAACTCCTTGAGCACGTCGTTCTGGATCGTGCCGGCGAGCTGCCCGGGTGCGACGCCCTGCTCCTCGGCCGCGACGATGTAGAGCGCGAGCACCGGGAGCACGGCGCCGTTCATCGTCATCGACACGCTCATCTGGTCGAGCGGGATCCCGTCGAACAGCTGCCGCATGTCGAGGATGGAGTCGATCGCGACACCGGCCATCCCGACATCGCCCTGCACGCGCGGGTGGTCGCTGTCGTAGCCGCGGTGGGTGGCGAGATCGAAGGCCACCGACAGGCCCTTCTGGCCGGCGGCGAGGTTGCGCCGATAGAAGGCGTTCGAGTCGTGGGCGGTGGAGAAGCCGGCGTACTGGCGCACGGTCCAGGGCTGGTTGACGTACATCGTCGGGTAGGGCCCCCGCAGGTACGGCTTGATGCCCGGGTACGTGTCGAGGAAGTCGATCCCGTCGAGGTCGTCGGGCAGGTAGGCGCCGCGCACGGCGATGCTCTCGGGCGTCTCCCACGTGAGCTCCTCGGGCGTGGCGCCCGCCTCGCGCACGAACGCCTCGCGCCACTCCGCTGCGGATCCGGTCGAGGCGCCGTGGCGATCGAAGCCGGAGAGATCGGGAATGCTCATGCCGGTACCCCCAGCTCGTCGAGGGCTCGGGTCAGCGTGTCGAGGACGTCGCTGCCCAACCCCACCTCCTCGTCGATGCCGTCGAGGTCGAGACCTCGGCCGGCGAGGTAGATCCTGGTCGCGCCGGCGGCGCGCAGCTCGGCGGCCGCGGCCGTCGCGCTCTCCCGGTACACGGGATCCGACGAGCACACGCACGCGAGCGTCGTGACCCCGGCGTCGAACTCGTCGACCGCCCCCTCGACCGTGCGGATGCCGGCGACCTCGAAGAAGTTCTTGGCGAAGGTCGCCCGCGCCGTCCACGCCGCCGGCGGTCCGAGCGTCGCCAGGAAGACGACGGGTCGGGACCCCGAGGCCCGCTCGACGGCGTCGGTGCGCCTGCGTTGGCGCTCGAAGGCGTCGGCGTGGCGGTGGAGGCCGAGGGGCGGGAACGCGGCCGCCTCGTCGGATGAGACGTCGGGCGAGGCGTCGGGGAGCGGATCGGGCGGGACCTCGGCGACGTTCGGGAACTCGCTCAGACCCGTGAGCGGACGGCGGCGCGTCGCCAGCGCCTTCCCGCGGGCGGCGAGGGTGCGATCGAGGGCCTCGTGGATCGTGCCCTGCTCGACGGCGGCCACGATGCCGCCGAGGGCCTCGACCCGCTGCAGCTCGGCCCAGGCGGCGTCGGCGACGGCGTCGGTGCGCGACTCGACGTACCACGACCCCCCGGCCAGATCGACGACCTCGGCCAGGTGCGACTCGAGCATCAGGATCGACTGGGTGTTGCGGGCGGTGCGCCGTCCGGCCGCCGTGCCACCCTCGGCGCGGAGCACGTCGTGGGGCGCGACCGTGATCGCGTCGGCACCGCCCACGGCCGCAGCGAAGCACGCGACCGTCGACCGCAGAGCGTTGACCCACGGGTCGTAGCGGGTGACCATCGGCCTGGAGCCCTCGGCGTGCTGGAACATGCGCCCGGCCTCCACCCCGGCCTCGGCGATCTCCGCGATCCGCGCCCACAGGCCGCGCGCCGCTCGCAGCTTGGTGATCGTGGCGAACTGATCGGCGTCGGCGGCGAACCGGAACTCGATCGATGCGAACGCGACCGCCCGGTCGACCCCGGCGTCGACGAGCGCGCGCACCGTCGCCGCCGCACCGGCGAGCGTCCACGCCAGCTCCTGACCGTCGCTGGCGCCCGCGTCGTGCCAGACCGTCCCGTCGCCGACGAGCACCCGGATGGCGGGCGCAGCGGTCGTCGCCGCCGCCACCAACTCGGCGGCGGCCGCGAGATCGGCCGCGAGGTCGGTGCGTCCACCCGAGCGGAGCCAGGCGCCGAGCGGGTCGACCCCGAGCGTGCCCGTACGGG
>CBFCWS010000074.1:0-10599 GCA_965601765.1 uncultured Ilumatobacter sp.
GAGGTGCTCCGTGCCGCCCGCGCCGCCGGCAGGGCCGCGCTCGCCCGCACGCCCGAGCTGCTGCCCGTGCTGAAGGAAGCGGGCGTGGTCGACGCCGGCGGGGCCGGCTACCTCCTGATGCTCGACGCCGCCGTGCACGTGGTCGGCGGCGAGCCCCTCCCCGAGCCCGACGACGACGAGGCCGGGCCGTCGCCCGAGCAGCTCGAGGCGATCGCCCACCGTGCGAGCGGCGTCGACGGCGAGCTCGACGTCAGCGAGCAGCGGTACGAGGTCATGTACTTCGTCGAGCTCGCGGACGAGCGCATCGAGACGTTCAAGCAGGCGTGGGGCGAGATCGGCGACTCGATCGTCGTCGTCGGTGGCGACGGCGTCTGGAACTGTCACGTCCACACCAACGACATCGGCGCCGCCATCGAGGTGGCACTCGACCTCGACGGGCGACCGTCCAAGATCCGCGTGACCGATCTGTTCGAGGAGGTCGACGCCGAGCACGCGGCGCGCGAGGCCGGGATGGCCGTCGGGCACCTGCACGCCACCGAGCCGGGTGGCGGGCTCGAGCCGCTCACCACCGCCGTCGTCGCCGTGTGCTCGGGCGACGGCATCGCCGAGCTGTTCTCCAACCTGCGGGTGCAGGGCATCGTGCGGGGCGGGCAGACGCTCAATCCGTCGACCGCGGAGCTGCTCGAGGTCGTCGAGATGGTCAACGCCGACCAGGTGGTGCTGCTGCCGAACAACAAGAACATCA
The DNA here is from genome assembly GCA_965601765.1 of uncultured Ilumatobacter sp. GTDB lineage: Bacteria > Actinomycetota > Acidimicrobiia > Acidimicrobiales > Ilumatobacteraceae > Ilumatobacter. The sequence continues at coordinate 746 of CBFCWS010000074.1, forward strand.
TCGGCGTCGCCGACCGGGTCGATGCACTGACCGACAAGTCGGTCCGCGTCGTGCCGACCCGGACGATGCCGGCTGCGCTGTCGGCACTCGTCGTGTACGACCCCGAAGCGGGCGCCGACGACAACTACGCCACGATGGTCGAGGCGGTCGAGTCGACGCGATCGGGTGAGGTCACCCAGGCGGTCCGCGACTCCAAGGCCGACGGCGCGCACATCACGGCCGGCGACTGGATGGGGATCGTCGACGGCGACGGCATCGCCACCGTCGCGTCGTCGGTCACCGGCGCTGCGACGGCGCTGCTCGACCAGCTCCTCGGCGACGACGGCGAGCTGCTCACCGTGCTGATCGGCGACGACGTCGAGGAGCGCTCGACCGATGCGTTGCGGTCATGGCTGGCCGAGACCCACCCCGATGTCGCCGTCGAGCTGCACCGCGGCGGCCAACCGCTGTACCCGTACCTGTTCGGCGTGGAGTAGGCGCTCGCCACCGCTGCGCCGCTGTCCCGACCGATCGTCGTCGTGAACGAGATCACGCTCAGCGACCTCGCCGGGATCCCGGTCGGGCGCCTGCGCGGCGTCGGCGACAAGAAGCGGGCGGCGCTCGAGACGCTCGGCATCGAGCACGTGCTCGACCTGCTCACCACCTACCCGCGGCGATGGGTCGACCGGACCAACGAGGCGCGGATCGCCGATCTCGTGGCGGGCGAACAAGCGCTCGTCCTCGCCGCGGTCCGCAGCGTGCGCAAGCGCCCCACCCGGAACCGGCGCACGATCGTGAACGTGAACGTGGGCGACGGCACCGGCCGGCTCGACGTCGTGTTCTTCAACCAGCCCTGGCGCGAGCGTCAGCTGCACGAGGGGTTGCAGATCGCGCTCTTCGGCAAGGTCGACACCTACCGCAACGGGCTCCAGATGACGAACCCGATCGTCGACCTGATCGGCGATCGCACGGGGAAGATCGTCCCGATCTACCCGCAGAGCGAGAAGGCCCAGGTGTCCACCTGGGAGCTCGCGACCTGGGTCGAAGAGGCGCTCAGGCGCACCCGACCGCGCGGTGTCGCCGACCCGGTGCCGGCGGCGACCGTCGAGCGGCTCGGTCTCATCGGTCGGGGAGCGGCGCTGCACGCGATCCACGCACCCGACACGATCCGGGCGAAGAACGCGGCGCGCCGTCGCCTCGCCTTCGACGAACTGCTCCGCGTCCAGCTCGTGCTGGTGCTGCGCAAGCGTGCAATCGAGCGCGAGCAGCGCGGGATCGAGCACGAGACCGGTGGCGATCTGCGGCGTCGGTTCGGGAACGCGCTGTCGTACGAGCTGACCGGCGCGCAGTCGCGCGTGATCGAGGAGATCTCCGCCGACCTGCGGGCGCCGCACCCGATGCACCGCCTGCTCCAGGGCGACGTCGGCTCGGGCAAGACGGTCGTCGCGGTCGCGACGATGCTGACCGCCGTCGACGGCGGGTTCCAGGCCGCGCTGATGGCGCCGACCGAGGTGCTCGCCGAGCAGCACGCGGCCGGCATCGGCGCCCTCGTCGAGGGGGTGAGCGTGCCCGCGGCCGACAACCTGTTCGGTGATCGCCCGCTGCGGATCGAGCTGCTCACCAACCGGGTCACCGGCTCCGAGCGCAAGGACATCATGGCCGGTCTGGCCGACGGCGGCGTCGACATCGTGATCGGCACCCACGCGCTCATCCAGGACGCCGTCGACTTCGCGTCGCTCGGTGTGGTCGTCGTCGACGAGCAGCACCGCTTCGGTGTCGAGCAGCGTGCCGCACTGCGCGACAAGGCGCCGGACGGCCGCACGCCCGACATGCTCGTCATGACGGCGACACCGATCCCGCGGACGGCGGCGATGACCGTGTACGGCGATCTCGACGTCAGCGTGCTCGACGAGATGCCGCCCGGTCGGACGCCGGTCGTCACCCACTGGGCGAACGGACCGCTGATGGAGTCGGGGGTGTGGGTGGACGTGCGCGAGCAGGTCGCGGCGGGGCGGCAGGCGTACGTCGTCTGCCCGCTGATCGAGGAGAGTGAGAAGCTCGAGGTCGCGTCGGCGGAGGAGACGCACGATCGACTCGTCGCCGACGAGCTCGCCGGCCTCCGCGTCGGGCTCCTGCACGGGCGGATGACCTCGGCGGAGAAGGAAGCGGTGATGGACCGCTTCCGGAGCGGTTCGATCGACGTGCTCGTCGCGACGACCGTGATCGAGGTCGGCGTCGACGTCCCCAACGCGACCGCCATGGTGATCCTCGACGCCGATCGCTTCGGGATCGCGCAGCTCCACCAGCTGCGCGGCCGCGTCGGTCGCGGCGAGCACCGGTCGACGTGTTGGCTGGTCACCCAGCTGCTCGAGACCAACAACGCCCGCGTCGACGCCCTCGTCGACTCGACCGACGGGTTCGAGCTGGCGGAGGTCGACCTCGAGCTGCGGGGCGAGGGCACGCTGATGTCGAGCGCGCAGAAGGGCCGCAGCGATCTCAAGCTCGCCTCGTTGCGGCGCGACCGCGAACTCGTCGCGCTCGCCCGCGACGCGGCCTTCGAGATCGTCGATCACGACCCCGGCCTGGCCCACCATCGCGGCCTGCTCGACGAGCTCGACCTCCTGTTCAGCGACCGCGACGAGGAGTTCCTCACCCGCGGCTGACCTGGTCGAGGCGCCGGCGGGATCTGCCGGTCCCGCGGCGATCGCCGGGTCGCCCGGCACCTCGGACATCGCACCGACCACGCCGGGGCGGACTCGTCGATGCGGTCAGACCGGCCCGATACGTCGCGGGCGATGGGGGACCGGTGGTCGACCGGGCCGATCGCTCTCGGCTGTGGCACCTTCGGCGGGATCGGAGGTGCCCGCGATCTGATCGGTCGCGGGCTGGACGACGACGCGTCGATGGCGACGCCCGACGAGGCCGCCTCGCTCGGCATCACCATGCCGGACACCGCGGAGCGCTGTGCCGACGGCGCCGGCGAGCGGATGATCGGACGTTGGCTGTCCGAACGCGAGGCATCCGTGACGGGCGGCATCCACATCACCACCAGGGTCGCGCCGGGCCATGTGTCCGGCCGAGGCGCGACCGGGGTCCGACACCAAACCGAGCTCCGGTCGGTAGGGTCTGGGCGGGTGAACCGTCAGGAGAAGGCCGACCGGATCGGGGAGATCCTCGACGAGCTGTACCCCGATCCACCCGTGCCGCTCGACCACGTCGACCCGTACACCCTGCTGGTCGCCGTGGCGCTGTCGGCGCAGACCACCGACAAGAAGGTCAACGCGGTGACGCCGGCGCTGTTCGCCGCCGCGCCCACGCCCGAGGCGATGGTCGCGCTCGGGTCCGACCGCATCCTCGAGCTGATCCGCGAGGTCGGTCTCGCGCCCACGAAGGCCTGCAACCTGTGGACGGCGGCGAACCAGATCGTCGACGCCGGCGGGGAGGTGCTGCCCGACTGGGGGTTCCTGGAGTCGCTCGCCGGGGTGGGCCACAAGACGGCGAGCGTCGTGATGTCGCACGCGTTCGGGGTGCCGGCGTTCCCGGTCGACACCCACATCCACCGTCTCGCCGCACGCTGGGGGCTCTCGAACGGGACGACCGTCGAGCGGACCGAGCGCGATCTCAAGGCGGTGTTCGCGCCCGAGACGTGGAAGGACCGCCACCTCCAGATGATCTACTTCGGCCGCGAGCACTGCCCGGCCCGTCGTCACGACCTGGCGGCGTGCGAGATCTGTTCCTGGGCAGCCACGAAGAAGCGGATCCGCGCCGAGTCGATGCGCTGATGCCCCGCCGGTCGGCGGCCGGACCGCGATCAGGGGGGACGACGCGGGTGGGACGACGGGGGCCGGACGTCGGGGCCGGACGAAGCGTCAGGCCGGGTCGTCGGCAGGCGGGACGTCGGCGGCCGGGTCGGCCGTGATCGCACGGACCTCGTCGGCGAGCTGCTCGGCCAGTTCGCTGGGCGGGGTCGACATCTGGAGCGCCATCAGCTTCATCATGTCGCCCTGCACGAGGATCTGGCCGGTCATGAAGGCCTGCATCACGATCTGCGGGTCCTGGTCGACGATCATCGCACGTGCGACGTCGTACCCGACGGTGATCGTCGCATCGGCCTCCTCGACGTGGCCGAGCTCGAGCGCGACCGAACCGTCGCTGGTGTCGATGTGGCCGTGCACGACACCGTCACCGAACGGCACGTCGGTGATGATCTGGTTGATCCGGACCTCGAACTCCACCGGGGGGAGATCGGCGTCGTACTTCGCGCGGAGCTCCTTGGCCGCAGCCATCCACTCGTCCGACAGGAACTCGTACATGGATCGAGACGGTACCGGCGCCCGGAGCCGACCGCTCAGTCGACGGTGAGGCGGGTGATCGACGTGGTGACCGAGTCGAGGTGGTCGAGATCGAGGTCGAAGCCGAGCCCCGGTCCGGTCGGGACGTCGACGACGCCGTCGTGCATCGTGATCGGCTCGGTGACGATGTCGCGCCGGTAGAACCGGGACGCGGCACTGATGTCGCCGACGAGGGTGAACCCGGGCAGCGTGGCGAGCGCGGCGTTGGCGGCCCGGCCGATCCCGGTCTCGACCATGCCGCCGCACCAGACGGCCACACCCGCCGCGCGGCATGCGTCGTGGATCCGCTGGGCCTCGAGGTAGCCACCGACCCGGCCGGGCTTGATGTTGACGACTTCGGCCGCACCGAGCTCGATCGCGTCGACGGCGGTGCGCACCGACACGATCGACTCGTCGAGGCAGATCGGCGTCTCGACCCGCTCGGCGAGTCGGGCGTGGCCGACGATGTCGTCCTCGGCGAGGGGCTGCTCGATGAGCAGCAGATCGAACTCGTCCAGCCGGGCCAGGTGTTCGCCGTCGGTGCGACGGTAGGCGGTGTTCGCATCCACCTGGAGGCCGAGGTCGGGTCCGATCAGCTCGCGCACCCGTCGCACCGGTTCGATGTCCCAGCCGGGTTCGATCTTCAGCTTGATGCGGGCGTACCCGTCGTCGACGTAGCCCTCCACGTTGCGGAGCAGCTCGTCGATCGACTCGAAGATCCCGACGCTGACGCCGCTCGGCACGGTCGTCGCCGTCGTCCCGAGCCAGTCGCGGTAGCAGACGCCGAGTCGGCGGAGGTCGGCGTCGAGCATCGCCATCTCGATCGCGCCCTTCGCCATCGGGTGGCCCTGGAAGCGCTCGAGCCGTGGTGCGACGTCGGCCGCGGTGAGCGGCCCACCCGCCACCAACTTCGGCCACAGCCAGTCGGTGATCACCAGCGATGCTCCTTCGACGAACTCGGCGGAGTACGCGGGCTCGCGCATCGCGACGCACTCGCCCCACCCGTCGCCGGCATCGGTCCGCACGCGCACCAGCAGGATGTCGCGGCGTGCCTCGCTCCCGAAGCTGGTCCGGAACGGCGTGACGAGGTCGAGCTCGATGCGGCGCAGTTCGAGCTCGCGCAGCTCCGTCGGCTCCGGGCTCACGGCGCCGGCCGGATCTGGTAGTCGCCGGCGCGGGTCATGCCGACGATCGTGCCACCGCTGTTGATCAACGGCTCGAGCTCGGCCCGCTGCCGCCGACGCCACTCGGCAGCCGCGGCCGGATCGGTGCGGCGCAGCGCGACGATGTCGTCCGGCGTCGGCACCTCGACCAGGTCGCCGTCGTCGGCGGGGCCGCGCGGCTGGATCGGGTCGCGAGTCGACCAGGCGACGAGCAGCCGGTCGGAGGTGTCGTTGGCGTTGATCACGTCCGACATCGGACCGTAGAAGTCGACGAGGTACTCGGCGATCTCGACGCCGAGGACGCCGAGGTTGAACCAGGCGTTGCGCCGGACGAGCGGATCGAAGGTCCAGGTGATCCACCGGATCGAGTGCTCGGTCGCCCACGCCCGCTGGTGGTGCTTCATCGCCCGTCCGACACCGCTGTGCTGGACGCCGGGCAGGATGCCGGTCACGTGGCTGTGGAGCGCTCGCTCGCCCGCGTGCTCGGCGAGGAACCCGAACGACGCCCCGACGATGCTCCCCGACTCGAACGCACCGGCGACGTATCCGCCCGAGTGGGAGATCGCCCGCAGCAGCTCGACGCCGACGATCGGCGTGCCCGAGCCCCACACCTGCTGGAACACCGTGACCACGTTGTGCATGTCGGTGGGATCGGCGAGCCGGCGGATCTCGAGCTCGTATTCCGACATGCGGGCACCGTACCCCGCAGCCGGTGGTCGGGCAGATCGGGCGGATCCGCAGGCGGGAGCCGTTGGAGCGACCGGAGCCCGGCGATAGGCATTGGGGCCATGGCGCGCATCCTCGTCACCGAACCCATCGCCGACGGTGGCCTCGACCGGCTCCGCGACGCCGGGCACACCGTCGACGTCCGGCTCGGCCTGTCACCCGGCGAGCTCGTCGCTGCCGTGCCGGGAGCGCACGCGCTGGTCATCCGTTCGGCGACGACGGTCACCGACGAGGTGCTCGCGGCGGGGACCGATCTGGTCGTCGTCGGTCGGGCGGGGATCGGGCTCGACAACGTCGACGTGGCCGCCGCCACCGAGCGCGGCGTGATGGTGGTGAACGCACCGCAGTCCAACGTCGTGTCGGCCGCCGAGCACACCATGGCGCTGCTGCTCGCGCAGGCGCGCAACGTGCCCCAGGCACACGCCGCCCTGATCGACGGTCGCTGGGAGCGCAAGCTCTGGGAGGGCGTGGAGCTGTGCGACAAGACGCTCGGCATCGTCGGGTTGGGCCGGATCGGCAGGCTCGTCGCCGACCGTGCGAAGGCGTTCCAGATGCGGCTGATCGCGTACGACCCGTTCGTGGCGCCCGACCGGGCCAAGCACATGGGCGTCGAGATGGTCGATCTCGATCAGCTCGTCGCCGAGGCCGACTTCCTGACGGTCCACCTGCCCAAGACGAAGGACACCGCGGGGCTGATCGACCGCGACCTGCTCGCCAAGGCCAAGCCCAACCTGCGGGTGATCAACGTCGCACGCGGCGGCATCGTCGACGAGTCCGATCTCGCCGACTGCATCCGCGACGGTCTGGTGGCGGGTGCCGCGCTCGACGTCTTCGACGAGGAGCCGACCACCGAGTCGCCGCTGTTCGACCTGTCGTCGGTCGTCGTCACCCCGCACCTCGGGGCATCGACGCGCGAAGCCCAGGACAAGGCGGGCGACGCGATCGCCGACATGGTGCGGCTGGCACTGGCCGGCGAGTTCGTCCCGTGGGCCGTCAACGTCGAGGCCGCCGAGGCGAACGAGACCATCCGTCCGTTCCTGCCGCTCGCCGAGACGCTCGGCCGCCTGTACGGATCGCTGCACCGGAGCTCGCCCGAGTCGTTCGAGATCTCGTGCCGGGGCGAGATCGCCCAGTACGACACGCGGATCCTCGGCCTGGCCGTGCTCAAGGGGTTCTTCGGGCGCATCACCGACGAGCCGGTGAGCTACGTCAACGCACCCGGTCTCGCGAAGGCCGCGGGCATCCACGTGCGCGAGACGCAGTCGATCGACACCGACGAGTACGTGAACCTGATCACGCTGCGGTGCGAGGGGCACCACTCGATCAGCGGCACGCTCGCCGGGCGACGTTCCGAGCAGCGGATCGTCGAGATCGACGGGCATGCGGTCGAGGTGCCGCCGAGCGACCACATGCTGGTGATCACCAACGACGACCGGCCCGGCGTGATCGGCACCGTGGGCGTGATGCTCGGCGATGCCCAGGTCAACATCGCCGACATGGACGTCGCCCGGGTGGCCTCGGGCGGCACCGCGGTGATGCTGCTCGCGACCACCGGCGAGGTCGCACCCGAGCTGATCGAGGGGCTCCGATCCGCCCCGGGCATCATCAGCGTCGATGCGCTCGAGGGCTGAGCGCGCCGTAGCGACGGGTCAGCGACCGAAGACCGCCTTCTCCGCAGCACCGAGCCGAGCGGCCGCGGGATCGAGGCGACCCTCGCGGGTGATGTGCTCGTACTCGGCCTGCGCCGAGCCGTAGGCCACACCGGCGAGCGAGCCGCCGGTCGACACCCGCCGGACCCCGAGCGTCGACAGCTCGTGCACGCTCGGCGAGTGGGCCGTGAGGAGCACGTTGACCGGGACCCCGACCGCGTCGCACACGCGTCGGATGTCGTCGATCGCGGTGAGGCCCGGCGCGTACACGCAGTCGGCACCGGCGTCCCGGTACGCGATCAGGCGGCCGATCGTCGCGTCGAGATCGTCGATGCCGTACAGGTGGTGCTCGCACCGAGCGGTCAGGACGAGCCGACCCGGTGCGGCGCGACACGCGTCGGCCGCAGCGGCCACGCGCTCGACCGCGGTGTCGATCGGATCGATCGACGTCGTGGCGGGGTCGTAGTCCTCGATGGAGCACCCTGCCGCGCCCGCCTCCGCCAGCAGCCCGACGGTCTCGGCGATGCCGGCTGCGTCGTCGGCGAAGCAGCGCTCGCTGTCGACGTGCACGGGCACATCGACGGCGCGGGCGACCGCGGCGACGTGTGCCACGAGCTGGTCGCGCGTCACCTGCTGGTCGGCCGACCCGAGCGACCAGGCGAAGCCGGCGCTCGTGGTCGCGAGCGCGGGCGCCCCGGCGCGTTCGAGGACCAGCGCCGAGCCGACGTCCCAGGGGTTGGGGAGCACGAACAGGTCGCGCTCGTGCAGGGTTCGGAATCGATCGCGGGTGGCGACGGCGTCGGTCATGACGCCATCGTGGCCGACCACGCGTGGTCGAGGTCTCAGTCGGGCGTCCCGGCGTCGGCGCGCAGCTGGGCGGTGCGCGCGTCCCAGGCGTAGATCACGGCGGTCCCGGCGATCAGGTCGTGGAGCTCGCGGCGGTCGTGGCGCACGAGGCCGATGAGGAACCCGATGCCGAAGAGTACGAAGCTGACCGGGAACGCGACGGTCCGCAGCATGGCGCGGCGGGGCGGGAGGCGGTCGCCGGTGGCCGTGACGACGAGCAGCCCGAGGACCGCCTTGCCGATCGTGCGTCCGGTCACCGAGAGCGAGATCGCGTAGTAGACGAACCACCAGATCGCGAAGGCGGCCGCGATGACCCCGCGCTCGTGGTCGACCTCGAGTGCGGTGCCGATGACGACCTGGACGGCTGCCGCGGTGAGCACCGATCCACCTGCGAAGAGGAGACCCAGCACGAACTGGTCGACCACGAAGGCGAGGAAGCGCGACACCGAGCCGGCCGCGTGTCGCTGCAGTGCGACCGCCCGCTGCGAGAGGGTCATGCCCGTCAGGTCGTCGACCTCGGAATCCCCGGACGGCTTGGCCGGGACCTCGCGGCCGCGGCCGCGCAGCAGCCTGGCTGCCACACCCTGGGTGATCTGATCGACGATCATCACCTGGGACCGCGCGACATCGAGGAGCTGCGTGAAGACGCCCGTGGTCGACTGGGCGATGATCGCCCCGAGCTCGGTACGCTCGACGATCGCGTTGACGTCGACGCGTTCCATCACACGGTCGACGTCGATCCGGTCGACCAGCGCCTCGACGTCGACCCGTTCGAGCACGGCGTCGAGGTCGACCCGGGTGATCAGGCGATCGACGTCGATCCGCTCGAGGAGCACGTCGGGGTCGACGCGGCCGATGAGATGGTCGACGTCGACGCGGTCGATGAGGGCCCCGACGTCGACGCGGGCGATCAGGCGATCGACGTCGATCCGGTCGAGCACGGCGTCGAGTTCGACGCGGCCGATGAGCTCCTCGACGTCGACGCCTGCGATGAGGGCGTTCGCGTCGACCCGCCGGACCAGGGCGTCGACGTCGACCCTGGCCATGAGCGCCCCGACGTCGATCCGCGACATCAGCGCGTCGACGTCGACGCGGGCGAGCAGCAGGTCGGGATCGATGCGACCGACGAGCTCGTCGACCGCGATGCCGGCGAGGAGGGC
>CBFCWS010000075.1:0-10500 GCA_965601765.1 uncultured Ilumatobacter sp.
GTGGCGGCGCTCGACGACCGGCCGTCCTGCGGCGCGGTCCAGCCCGTCGTGGTCGGGGCGGACGGTCGCATCGACAACGCCGGCTACGCCGTCGACCGGTACGGCGCCGCGTCGGCTTGCACCGGCGGCGACGACCCGGCGTCGATCGCGGCCGCGTCCGGCGCAGGGGGATCCCCGGTCGGGGTCGATGCGATCTCGCTCGTGGCGTCGCTGCTGCGGGCGGCGTGCTTCGACGACATCGGTGGGCTCGACGAGCGTTACGTCGCGCTGTACGACGACGTCGATCTCAGTCGTCGAGCGTCGGCGCAGGGCTGGGAGCTCGCCGTGGCCCCCGCCGCTGCGGTCTCGCACCACCGGTCGAGCACGCTCGGTCGGACGGGCTTCCCGCTGGAGGTCATGGCCGAGCGCAACCGCGTGTGGTCGAGCGCGCGGAACGGGTCGCCCGCAGAGCTGCTGCGCTCGCTCGGACTGTCGGTGCGCCGCCTGCGACATCCGCCGCGGGCGACGCATCGACGTGCGCTCACCGCGGCGGTGCCCGGGCTCGTGCGACGTCGCGTCGAACGCCGGCGCGGTCTCCCTCCGCCGGAGGCGACGGGCGGCGATCCGCTGGCGCTGCGTCCGCTCGCCGGCGTCAACGTCGTCGGCTACCACCACGTGACGAGTGGCCTCGGCGCGGTGGCGAGGGAGTTCAGCGCGTGTCTCCGAGCAGCCGGCATCGACGTCACCGACGTCGACAACGATCTCAGCGACTCGCCCCGCCGTCGAACCGCCGCGCGAACGTCGGGCCCGGTGTTCGACGTGACCGTCGCATTCGTCACGGCGTTCGAGTTCCCGTACTTCAGGCACCGGTTTCCCGAACTCGGCGGGGACGGCCATCGCATGATCGGGTACTGGTTCTGGGAGCTCGACACGATCCCGGACCAGCACCGGGAGGCGTTCGCCACGACCGACGAGGTCTGGGCGGCGACGCGGTTCGTCCGTGATGCGTACCGGTCGGCCGCTCCGCCCGGGTGCTTCGTCCACCGTGCGCCGATCCGGCTCCCCACCCCGGCGCCGCCCACCGAGGCGGCTCGGCGGTGGCGCGGCCGGCTCGGCGGGTCGTTCGTCTACCTCGTCAGCTTCGACTACCTCAGCGTGCCCGAGCGCAAGCACCCGACGGCGGCGATCGATGCGTTCCGCCGCGCGTTCGCCGTCGATGCGGGCCGGCCGGGCGACGAGCGCGACGTCGCGCTCGTGATCAAGTCGATCAATGCCGCCGAGCGGTCCGACCACGCCGCGGCCGTCCGCGACGCCGCCGGGTCGGATCCGAGGATCCGCTTCGTCGACGAGCACCTCGACGACGACGACCACCACGCCCTGCTCGCGGCGGCGGACTGCTACGTGTCGCCGCACCGGAGCGAGGGCCTCGGCCTCCACCTCGCGCTCGCCATGTGGCTCGGGACACCGGTGATCGCGACCAGGTACGGCGGGGTCGTCGACATCTGCGACGACACGACCGCCTGGCTGGTCGATCACGACCTCGTCGGCGTCGTCGACGGCGGCGGGGTCTATCCGCCGGGGGCGCCGTGGGCCGCGATCAGGATCGATGCGCTGGCCGATGCGATGCGGTCCGTCCACGACGACCCGACCGAGCGTCGGCGACGCGTCGAGCGGGCGCACCGCCGCATCGCCGACCAACCGTCGCGCGCCGACTTCGGCCGCGCGTACGTCCGCCTCCTGCGCACCCTCACCCCGTCCCCCCGCCCGACGAACAGGTAGACATGAGCCATGGCTGGTTGGTCCCACCGAGTGCGCGGGGTCGTCGATCGGCCACGCCGGTACTTCAACGCGCAGTTCGAAGCGACCAAGGAAGAGGTGCGGTTCCAGACGGTCGAGCTCGCCCAGCGTCAGCGACGTGAGCTCACCGACGAGGTGCTCGCTGCGCTCGGTCGTCTCGAGGCAAGGGTCCAGGCGCTCGACGAGCGGCTCGACCGCATCGAACGCGCCCAGGGCGAGATGCAGGCGACCGCCGACCACGCCGTCGCGGTCGTCGCGGCGGCAGTTCGTCGCGATGCCGGGACCGGCCACGACGATCCCGATCGCGGCGACGGCGGCGCGGCGGCGTGATCGGCGCCCGGGTCGAGACCACGTCGTCGCCGTTGCCGGTCGCCTCGTTCACGGCCGGCGCCGACCCCCGGATCAGCATCGTGCTGGTCACCTTCGGCACGGGGACGCTGATCGTGTCGTGTCTCGAACGGCTGGCCGCCGCGGTCGGCTCGGATGGTCTCGATGCCGAGGTCGTCGTCCTCGACAACCGGCACCCTCGCCGCCGCAACGCGACCGCCGACCTGGTCACGATCACGACGTCCGGCGTGCGCCTCGTGATCTCGCCGGACAACCTCGGGTTCGGGGGTGGGGTCGCTCGCGGCGTGGCCGAGGCGTCCGGCGACCTGCTCTGCCTGCTGAACCCCGACGTCGAGGTCGTTCCGGGCCAGCTGCGTGCGCTCGCCGGGCGTGTCGCCGGCGCCCGGCACCTCGTCGTTCCCGCATTCGTCCGACCTGACGGCTCGCTGCTCGAGCGTGGTGCGCGTCTGCTCCGCAACGGCGAGACCCGGTTCATCACCGGCCTCGACGACCGCCACCACCGTCCCGACTACGGCTCAGCGGCGTGCTGGATGCTCCCTCGGGCCGAGTTCGACCGGCTCGGCGGGTTCGACGAGGCGTTCCATCCGGCGTACTACGAGGACGTCGACTTCGCCCTCCGGTTCGTCGCCGATGGTGGCGAGATCGTCATCGCCGACGACGTCGAGATGGTGCACCACCATCAGGGCTCGACGGCCGAGGCCCCCGACGTCGAGCGTCAGCGCCGGATCTTCGCCGAACGCTGGGCCGACGTCCTCGCCGCCCGCCCACCCGCGTGACGAAGCAAGCCAGGCTTGCTTCGTCACGCGGTGGATTCGTATTGGGCGCGGTGCCAGGCCAGTGCGGTCGCCAGGATCTCGTCCAGTCCGTGTCGCGCCTCCCAGCCGAGCAGCTCACGGGCGCGAGTCGGGTCGGCGTAGGTGGCCGCGGGATCGCCGGCGCGCCGCCCGGTGTAGTGGTGGGGGACCGGTGTGCCGGCGACGGCCTCGATCCCCTCGAGGACTTCGCGGACCGACGAGCCGACGCCGGTGCCGACGTTGATCGCCGTCGTCGACCCACCCTCACGGAGGTAGTGGATCGCCGCCAGGTGGGCCGCGGCGAGATCGTCGACGTGGATGTAGTCGCGCACGCACGTGCCGTCGGGTGTCGGGTAGTCGTCGCCGAACACCGACAGCTCGCGGTCACCGGTGAGGAGCGCCTTGATCGCGACCGGGATGAGGTTGAGCGTCGACGCCCAGTCCTCCCCGATCGTGGTGTCGAAGCTCGCGCCGGCGGCGTTGAAATAGCGCAGTGAGACCGAGCGCCAGCCGGCGACCTCGCCGTACCAGGCGAGCACCCGTTCGACCATCGCCTTGGTCTCGGCGTACACCGACTCGGGTTGGATCGGTGCGTGCTCGTCGACCGGCACGATCTCGGGTGTGCCGTAGACCGAGCACGACGACGAGAACACGAGCCGGCGGACACCGACCGACTGGGCGGCGTCGAGGAGTCGGACCGTGCCGTCGACGTTGTTGCGGAAGTACTTGCCCGGCTCCTGCATCGACTCACCGACGTTCTTGTACGCGGCGAAGTGCACGATCGCGTCGACGTCGTAGCGGTCGCACGTCGCCACGACCAGATCGTGATCGGCGATGTCGCCGACGACGAGATCAGCGTCCCCCACAGCGCTCGCGGTACCGAGCTCGAGCGTGTCGAGCACGACGACCCGCTCGCCGGACGCTCGCAGCGCGCGGACGGTGTGCGAGCCGATGTAGCCGGCTCCGCCGGTGACGAGGGTCGAGGTGGTCACGGTCGAGCACTGTACCGTTCGAGCGTGATCGCTGCGGTCGTCGTCACCCACGCCGCTCCGCCCGGGATGCTCGAGCGATCGCTCGTGGCGATCCGCCAGGGCGACCTCGGCGGCAGCGGTGTCGATCGCCTGGTCGTGGTCGACAACGGTCCCGAGCGGGTCGATCCGGGTGACGCCGACATCGTCGTCCGGACCGCGAACCACGGCTACGGCGCCGCCGCCAACACCGGGTTCGCTGCAGCTCTGGCGGGTGGCGCCGATCTCGTCGCGCTGCTCAACGACGACACGCTCGTCGAGCCCGGCTGGTCCGCCGCGCTCGCGGCCGCGCTCGATGCGCCGGATGTCGGCGCGGCCCAGCCGGCGCTGGTCGACCTCGACGGGGCGTGCGTGACGAGCCTCGGCGTGCGCCTCGACCGGTTCGGTGCCGGATCCGACATCGGGCGCGGCACGCCGGTCGCCGCGCTGCCGACCGATCCCGAGCCGCTCGACATCTTCACCGGTGGTGCCGTCGTGTTCACCCGTGACTTCCTCGCCGCGACCGGTGGCTTCGACGAGCGGTTCTTCATGTACTACGAGGACGTCGACCTCGCCCTGCGGGGCGCCGGGCTGGGGTGGCGCTACGTCCTCGTCCCGCAGGCCCGCGTCCGGCACGCGGGCGGTGCGACCACCGGCGGGCAGCCGAGCCGGACGCGGTTCCTGCAGGAGCGGAACCGGCTCTGGATCGCCCGTCGCCACGGCGGCCCGAGCGCGGTGCGAGCCGCTGCGTCGCTCTCGGTGCGACGGCTCCGCCATCGCCCGGTCGCCGTGCACGCGCGCGCCCTCGCCGCCGGTCTCGGGTCCCGGGAGATCGTCGGCCCGCCGTGACGATCGGATGGTAATATGGTTGCCATGATGGTATCGATCGATCGCGCCGGGCGTGTCGTCATCCCGAAGGACGTCCGCGATCGGCTCTCTCTGGACGCGGACTCGGAGCTGGAGATCGAGACGGAGGGTGACGTCATACGACTCGTCCCGGTGCGCCGGCGCGGCCGCGCCGTCGTCGATGCCGACGACGGATGGCCGGTGATCCAGCGCGGCGAGGGCCCGGCGATCACCGATGCCGACGTTCGCCGGTGGCGTGATGTCGACCAGCGCTGACCGCTACGCGGTCGACACGAGCGTCGCGGTCGCCTGCCTCGACGCCGCGCACGGCGCCCACGACGTGTGCCGCTCGACGGTCCGGCGACTGCGGCCGGGGCTTTCCGGTCACGCAGCCTTCGAGACGTTCTCGGTCCTCACCCGGCGGCCGGGGCAGGTCGGCCTCGACCCCCACGAGGCTGCGCAGCTCATCGGCCGGGTCTTCCCGCGCGTGCTCGGCATCGACGGTGACGGCTCCGCAGAGCTGCTCGAGCGCTTCGGCGCGATCGGTGTGGCCGGTGGAGCGGTCTGCGACGGTCTCGTCGCCGAGGCGGCGCGCCGGCATGGTTGCGTGCTGCTCACGCGGGACCAACGGGCGCGCCGCACCTACGATCTCGTCGGCGTCGACTGGGAGCTCGTGGGGCTCCCGTGACCACGGAACGGCGGGACGGTCAGATCCAGTAGGGGACGGTCAGATCCAGTAGGGGTCGTTCGCCTCGGGGTCGATGCCGTAGCGGGCGATCGCGTCCTCGACGACCGACGGCTCGATCCGACCGGCCTCCAACAGGCCGGTCAACACCGCGACGACCACGTGACCGGTGTCGATCTCGAAGAAGCGGCGTAGCGCTTCGCGGGTGTCGGACCGACCCATCCCGTCGGTGCCGAGGATGTTGAACGGGCGATCACGCGGCGCCCAGCGGGCGATCTGCTCGGGCACGATCTTCATGAAGTCGCTGACCGCGGTGATCGGCCCGGCCGTCTGCCCGAGGAGGTCGGCGACGAGCGGGGTGCGGGGCTCCTGCGACGGATGGAGGCGGTTCCAACGCTCGGCCGCCAGCGCGTCCTCGCGCAGCTTCTTGTAGCTCGTGGCCGACCACAGCTCGGCACCGACGTCGTAGTGCTCGGCGAGGGCGTCGCGCGCTTCCGTCGCCGCACCGTGGGAGATCCCCGAGAACAGGATCGTCGCCCGCTTCGAGGGACCGTCCGGTGCGCCCTCGTGGCGGTAGAGACCTCGCACGGCGCCGGCCTCGATCTCCTCGGCGCGCCCGTCGGGCAGCGCCGGCATGACGTAGTTCTCGTTGTAGAGCGTGATGTAGTAGATCACGTCGGGGTCGAGTTCGCCGCCGTTCGCCGTCGAGTCGGGTCCGTACATGCGGTCGATCCCGGCCCGCACGATCGCGCCGACCTCGTAGGCGAACGCCGGGTCGTAGGCCTGCACGGCCGGCACGGTCGAGGCGAGCACGAGCGAGTGCCCGTCCTGGTGCTGCAGACCCTCGCCGAGCAGCGTGGTGCGGCCGGCCGTCGCACCCATCAGGAAGCCGCGGGTGCGAACGTCGGCGGCCTGCCAGATCAGGTCGCCGACCCGCTGGAAACCGAACATGGAGTAGAAGGTGTAGAAGGGGATCATCGGGACGCCCCGGGTCGCGTACGACGTCCCGGCCGCGATGAAGCTCGATGTCGAGCCGGCCTCGGTGATGCCCTCCTCGAGGATCTGGCCGTCCTGGTCCTCGGTGTACGACAGGAGCAGCGCGTGATCGACCGGCTCGTACTTCTGTCCCTGGCTGGCGTAGATCTCGAGCTCGCGGAACAGCGAGTCCATCCCGAAGGTCCGGCCCTCGTCGGGGATGATCGGCACGATGCGCTCGCCGATGTTGTCGTCCCGGCACAGGCTGCGCAACAGGCGCGTGAATCCCATCGTCGTCGAGACCTCGGCCTTGCCGGAGCCGGCCCGCATCTCGTCGTAGGTGGCCGGGTCGGGGAGCGCGATCGGACGGCGCGCCTTGGTGCTCCGCCGGGGAACTGCACCGCCGAGTGCCTTGCGGCGCTCCATCATGTACTGGTACTCGATCGAGTCCTCTGCCGGCCGGAAGTACGGCGGGTTGTCCGCCTGGATCTCGTCCTCGGGGATCTCCTCGTGGAGGTTCAGGCGCTCGCGCAGGTCGAGCAGCTGCTGCTTGGTCATCTTCTTGATCTGGTGGGTCGCGTTGCGCCCTTCGAAGCCCTCGCCGAGGGTCCAGCCCTTGACCGTCTTGGCCAGGATCACCGTCGGACGGCCGGAGCCGAGGTTCTCCGTGGCGGCCTTGTAGGCGGCGTACAGCTTCTTGTAGTCGTGCCCGCCGCGCGGCAGGGTGCGCAGCTCGTCGTCGGAGAGGTGCGACACCATCTGGCGGAGCCTCGGGTCGGGGCCGAAGAAGTTCTCGCGGATGTACTCGCCGTCCTCGACGGCGTAGCGCTGGAACTCGCCGTCGACGGTCTTGTTCATCTTGTTGAGCAGCGCGCCGTCCTTGTCCTGGGCGAGCAGCTCGTCCCAGCGCGAGCCCCACACGACCTTGATGACGTTCCAGCCGGCACCGCGGAAGACCGCCTCGAGCTCCTGGATGACCTTGCCGTTGCCGCGCACGGGGCCGTCGAGCCGCTGGAGGTTGCAGTTGATGACGAAGACGAGGTTGTCGAGGTGCTCGCGGGCGGCGAGCGAGATCGCCCCGAGCGTCTCGGGCTCGTCGCACTCGCCGTCGCCGAGGAACGCCCACACGCGGCTGTCGCTCGTGTCGTCGAGCTTCCGGTTCTGGAGGTAGCGGTTGAAGCGGGCGTGGTAGAGCGCGGTGATCGGGCCGAGGCCCATCGACACGGTCGGGAACTCCCAGAAGCCGGGCATCAGCCGCGGGTGTGGATAGCTCGACAGGCCGCGGCCGTCGCGGCCGATCTCCTGGCGGAAGTGGTCGAGGTCCTCGGCGGTCAGGCGGCCCTCGAGGAAGGCGCGGGCGTACACGCCGGGCGCGGCGTGGCCCTGGAAGTAGACGTGGTCGCCCGGCTTGTCGTCCGAGCCGCGGAAGAAGTGGTTGAACCCGATCTCGTACAGCGACGCCGAGCTCGCGAACGTCGACAGGTGGCCGCCGATGCCGTCGGCGTGCTTGTTGGCCTTCACGACCATGATCGCAGCGTTCCAGCGGATGAAGGCGCGGATGCGCCGCTCGATGTGCTCGTCGCCGGGGAACCACGGTTCGTGGTCGACGGGGATCGTGTTGACGTATGGCGACGACACGGTGGCGGGGAAGCTCACCTGGGTCGCGCTCGCGTGGTTCAGCAGCCTCGTCAGCAGGAATCGCGCGCGCCGTTTGCCGTGGGTCTCGACGACCGCGTCGAGCGAGTCGAGCCACTCACGTGTCTCGGTCGGATCGGTGTCGGGCAGCTGGTGCACGTGGCCGTCGAAGATCATCGGAGCATTCTTCCACGGTTACCGACGGGTACTGACCGTCGGTCGCGACATCCGGGGTCAGACCCCCGAATGAGTGCGGTGGGCCCCATCTGCGAAGCGTGGCATCTGTGGGTCGACGGCAACCCCGCCGCCGGCCGGCCGGTCGCCCTACGATCGCATGGTGCCTTCCGACTCGATCACCGTGTTCACCGATGGTGCCTGCTCGGGTAATCCCGGACCCGGCGGGTGGGGATGGGCGGTCGCGCCCGATGGGGTACCGCACGGGAGCGGCGGCGATCCGCAGACCACCAACCAGCGGATGGAGCTGACGGCCGTCCTCGAGGCGTTGCGAGCGCTGGGCGCGGGGAGCGAGGCCGGGCCGATCGACGTCGTCTCCGACTCGACCTACGTCGTCAACTGCTTCCGCGACCGATGGTGGGAGTCGTGGCTCCGCAACGGCTGGAAGAACTCCAAGAAGCAGCCGGTCGCCAATGCCGACCTGTGGCAGCCCCTCGTGGAGATCGTGCAGGGCGCGGACGTCACCTTCCGCTGGGTCAAGGGTCACTCGGGTGATCCGATGAACGACCTGGTCGATTCGCTCGCCGTCGCCGCGATTCCCGGCACCCGACCCGTCGAGGGGTGAGGGGTGCCGCTCCCACCGCGCCGGCGATGACTAGCGTTTCGGTGGTGATGCCCCGACGCCTCGTCTGGCTCGTCCTCGCAGCGGTGATCGTCTCGGTCGTCGCCACGGCGTCGTTGGCGCCGGCACCCGTGGAGGCGGCGCCCGGTGATCGCATCGTGGCCTTCGAGGCGCGCGGCACCGGGTTCGGGCACGGCCGCGGCATGGGCCAGATGGGCGCGATCGGACGGGCACTCGCCGGGCAGAACGTCGACCAGATCCTCGGCGCCTACTACGGCGGGACGGTGTACGGCACTCGCACCAAGTCGAATCTGCGGGTGCGGATCCTCGGCGCCGACGGCGACACGACGGTCGGCGTCGTCTCCCGACCCGGCGACGTGAACTGGTCGTCGGCCACGACCTCCTCCCGGGGCGGATACTCGTCGTTGTACGCGGTCGAGGTCGGGCCGAACCGCTTCGACGTGTTCGCCGCGACCTCCGGCCTCGCGTGTCCGGGACCGATCGATCTCCCGGTGCCGAACGGTCCGCTCGCCCTCGGCAGCCGTGGCGCAGCGGTCGAACAGCTGCAGCGGGTCCTCAACGCGCTGGGGTTCGACGCCGGCGTCGTCGACGGGGACTTCGGACCGGTCACGGCCGGCGCCGTCCAACGCTTCGAGACAGCGAACCGCCTCCGGGTCGACGGCGCATGGTCCTCGACCGATGCGACCGTGGCCCGGGCCGCGCTCGCATCGGCCGGCAACTCGGTCTCCTGGCGAAAGGTCGGGAGCGGTGTCACGGGCCCGATCAGGATCCGGACGACCGCGCGGAGCGCCGCGGGCGATGCGCTCGGGCTGTGCCGATCCGACGGGTCGGTCCGCCACTACCGCGGTCTGCTCGAGATCCGCGACACCGCGTCCGGCAATCGGGTCGTCAACGAGGTCGATGTCGAGCAGTACCTGCGCGGCGTCGTACCGATGGAGATGTGGCACGGCTACGGCGCGTTCGGCGGCGGACGCGGGACCGAGGCGCTCGAGGCCCAGGCCGTCGCCTCGCGCTCGTATGCGCTCTCGCAGGGCCGGTACGGCTACGCCCAGACCTGCGACACGACCAGCTGTCAGCTCTACGCCGGGAGCGCCAACCGCACCTCGCCGGCGTCGACATCGGTCTCGGTGGTCGAGCGCACCGCCACCGACAAGGCGATCAGGGACACCGCCCGCCGGGTCCGCGTCTGGCCGGGTTCGGGCAAGGTCGCGCCGACCGAGTACTCGGCCTCGAACGGCTGGCGCACCGCCGGTGGCACCTTCCCGCCCGTCGACGATCCGTGGGACGACAACCCCTACCACGACAACCACCGCTGGACCCGGAGGATCGACGCCGCCGACATCGCGTCGGCCTACGGGCTGGGCTCGGTCGACCAGGTGGGCACCGTCCCCGACCGTGACTCGCCCTACGACGGGATCTGGGCGAACGAGGTCCGCCTCACGTCGACCCGCACCGTCAGCGCGTGGAGCTTCCGCAACCGGTTCGGCCTGCCCTCGCCGGGCTTCGAGCTGGTCGCCATCACCGAGAGCGGCGGCGAGGCCCGCCTGGTCGTGCCGGGCACCGTGTTGCGGGTGCCGGTGACGGGTGTGGCGGGGGTGCCGTCGTCGGGTGTGGGGT
>CBFCWS010000076.1:0-10290 GCA_965601765.1 uncultured Ilumatobacter sp.
GCGCCGCTCCTCGGTGGCGATCGAGGCGACGAACGGCGCGCCGTCCAGTGCTTCGAGCCGACCGTCGGGCGGCCGTGCCGGCGGTTCGGTCGAGACCGCCGCCGGCTCGCCGAGGTGGATCGTCACGACGCGCTCGGTCGCGAACAGCTCTCGGATCTGGTCGGTGGTCGCCGAGGAGCTGGTGTGGATCCATGCTCCCTGCCGGACGAGTCGTGTCAGCCACGACCCGGCACGCCGCACGACCGGGCTGGCCAGCTCCGGGTGGCGGAGGAACCAGCAGTCGTACACCGACACGACGGTCGGCCGAGACGACGGCGGCGCAACGTAGTTCGTGCCGTGGACCACGTCGGCGCCGTCCAGCCACCGGTCGGCGTTCGGCCGGCCCGATCGCGACCAGAGGTGGGATGCGGCGATGCCGGGGAGGGGAAGCCTGCGGTGCCCCTCGTCGGGGCGTGACCGCCCGCTCACGAGGAACGGATCGAGGCGGACTGCGTCACATTCCCCCAGCGCAGCGACCATCCCGGCCGTGGCCACGCCCACGCCCGTGCGATGCCCGTACAGCGGTCCGACGTCGATGGCGACGGTGAGGGGTGAGGTCTCGCTGCTCATCGAACTGGCAGCGACGCTACCCGCTCGCGGTCGGGGCCGGGGGGTGTCCCCCTGGGAGGAGCGCTCGATCGGTGACGGAACTCGGGGCACGGTCGTACACTCGGCGAGTCGCGATGGAGAAGGAGATCGCCGAGTGCCAGCCGCATTCATCACCGGGATCACGGGTCAGGACGGCCAGCACCTGGCCGCGTTCCTGCACGACCGCGGGTACGACGTGTACGGCATGGTCAAGGGTCAGTCGAACCCGAGGGTCGGTGCCGTCCTCGACGAGATGCCCTTCATCGAGATGGTGCCGGGCGATCTCGCCGACCTTCCTTCGCTCGTCGCGGCGCTCAACATGGCCCAACCCGACGAGGTCTACAACCTCGGGGCCATCAGCTTCGTGGCGCTCAGCTTCAACCAGGCCGAGCTGACCGCGAACATCACCGGGCTGGGCGTGCTGCGGATGCTCGAGGCGATCCGGATGGTCGGGGGCACGAACGACAACCCGATCCGCTTCTACCAGGCGTCCTCGTCGGAGATGTTCGGCAAGGTCCGCGAGACGCCACAGACCGAGGCCACGCCGTTCCACCCGCGCAGCCCGTACGGCTGCGCGAAGGTGTTCGGTCACGACATCGTGGTGAACTACCGCGAGAGCTACGGGCTGTACGCCTGCTCCGGCATCCTGTTCAACCACGAGGGACCGCGTCGCGGGATGGAGTTCGTCACCCGCAAGGTCACCAACGCGGTCGCCCGCATCAAGCTCGGGTTGCAGCACGAGCTCGTGCTCGGCAACCTCGAATCCAAGCGTGACTGGGGGTACGCGGGCGACTACGTCAAGGCGATGTGGATGATGCTGCAGCAGGACGAGCCGGGCGACTACGTGATCGCGACCGGTGTCGCGCACTCGATCGAGGATCTCGTCGAGCGGGCGTTCTGCGAGGTGGGCATCGACGACTGGGGTCAGTACGTCCGCCAGGACCCGAAGTTCTACCGTCCCGCCGAGGTCGACCTGTTGATCGGCGATGCGAGCAAGGCGCACCGGCAGCTGGGCTGGGCGCCCGAGATCGGCTTCGACGAGTTGATCTCGATGATGGTTCGGCACGACCTCGAGGTCGAGGCTCGCAAGGCCGGCATCGAGCTGTAGCGATCGCACCGGCGCCGCGTCCCGTTCGGCGTCACGCCCGTACGATCGGGACGTGCCCGGCGGTCCCGCCGGGTTGTTCGATCCGCTCACGTGCGCGGCGTCACCTTCCCGAGGAGGTCGTCGTCGAGGCGCCCGCGGTGACGGCAGAGGGACGCCGGACTCCCGGCGACCTCGGGCTCTGGGTCGACGCGCACGTCGCCCCGCCGGCGCGCATCGCCGAGTCCGATCCGCTACTCCGAGCGGTGGCCCGCGCCGCGGGAGATGACCGCCGACGACATCGAGACCACCGGCAGGCCTTCGCCATGGCAGCCCTGCGGGTACACCGGGCCGGCTCCCGGGTGCTCGAGATCCACGCCGGCCACGGGTTCCTGCTGCACCAGTGCTACTCGTCCGATCGCGAACCGCCGCAGCGACGAGTACGGCGGTGACGTCGAGGGACGCACCCGGGCCGACGCCGAGTCGGCGGGCGAGCATGCCGACGGTCGGACCCTGGACCGCCACGGACGCCACGACGACCGCGAACGCGAACCGGAACGCGACCGGATCCGTGCTCAACCCGCCCTCGAAGAGGATCACCACGAGCGCGACCGTGGCGATGTTCTGTGCGAGTCCGGCGTCGTCGAAGCGGACGAGGGCGAGACCTCGTCCGCGACGAGCATGCCCAGGCCGAGGAACAGCAGGAGGCTCGGGATGCGAGAGCGCGCGGCGAACCCGCTCGCGATCACGCCGACCAGCAGCAACGCTCCTGCGAGCAGCACCCCGGGATCGACGGGGGAGCCGGACGCCATCCGGGCGGGCCCCCTGGCGTCGAGCTCACCGGTCCTCCCTGCCTGCACCGGGCACGGCGCGCAGCATGCCAGCTCTGGGCAACCACCGGTGACCGGTGGTCCTCGGTCGGTGGCACTCCCTCAGCTCTCGACGGGCATGTCGGTGATGGCGTCGAGCGCGCTCGATGGCGAAGGTCGCACGCCTGACGCGAGGCGGTGGCGGAGCGCCAGCACGAACCAGCCGAGGGCGGTCGCGCTGGAGGCCACGAGGCCGAGCTCGATGCGTCGGAACAGCAGATCGCTCGACAACCACGTGGCGAGCACGAATGCGATCGTGCCGAGCATCCAGCCGACGGCCACCATCCAGTGGCCCCGCAGTGCGATCACGGCCTGCGCGGTGGCGAGCGCCGCCATGTAGATCCCGCTCGACAGGGCGAGCATCGCCAGCGTGCGGCCGCTGAGCGTGGCGTCGTACACGGTCTCGATGGCGAACGGTCCGAGGACGAACGCGCCCGTCGTGCCGAGGACCCCGACCGCGGCGACCAGCTTCATCAGGCGGACGAACCCGGCGACGAACTCGTCGATCTCACCGCGTGCGGCCAGTCGCGACAGGCGTGGGAGGAGGGCGGCCTGCACGGCCTGGAAGAGGAAGAGCGGGATCCGGGCCAGGAGCACGCCGTACCCGAACTGGGTGACGAGTTCTTCCTGGCCGTCCTCGGCCATCAACGTCGCCGCGACCGGACCGGCGTTGAGCAGGGCCGCCGCGAACACCGTGCCGAGGAGGAGCCAGCCCAGGTTCTGGGTGACCTCGGCCCACTCGGCGGGCGGACCGTCCTCGGTGCGCAGGCTGCCGTGAGCGCCGACGGCGACGACTGCCACGAGGGGCGCGAGCGCCACGGCGAAGGCGTACGGGGCGGCCGAGCTGATGCCGACGGCCGCGAGGGCGACGCACGCGACGATCCGGACGACTCCGTCCGACCCCATGACGTAGGCGTAGGCGTGGAACCTGCCCTTCCCGGCGCAGATACCACGCGCCAGATGGGCCGGCGCGTAGGCGGCGAACGCCGTCGCGAGGGCGGCGAGCATCCACCAGTCGCCGTCGAAGTACCGGGAGGTGATCAGTGGGCTGGCGAGGAGGATCGCGACGAGGACGATCGTCGCGATCGTGGCGCCGAGCGCCACGATGCGCCGGACGACGGGACGGCCACCGTCGCCCGTCGCCGTGCGATGCGACAGCGCGCGGCCCAGCTCCTGCTCGAGTGGGAGGAAGAAGCCGGGAGCCAGAGCGAAGACGGCGAACCACATCGAGACGATGGGTGCGAACTCCTCTTCGCCCCCGAGCGCCAGCTCGCCGATCTTGAAGAAGGCGTAGGTCGCGATCCCGGCGACGAGCAGGGCGGCGCCGACGGGGATGGTGCCCTCGGGGAGCGGCGCGCGGCGCGCAGGGCTGGGGGTGTCGGACACGAGCAGACCAGGTTATCGAGGTCGGTGGGCCGGTTGGTCTCGACCCCGGACGCGCCGGTGGGCCGGCGCGTGGCCGGCCCACCGGATCCGGGGGGAACTGTGCGACGGGTCTCCCCGCCGTCGGCTCAGGCGACTGCGTCGACGACTCGGCGCATGCCGTCGGTGGCGGCGTCGCTCATCTCGCGCAGGCGCTCGTCGGCCTTCTGCGCCGTGACGACGGCCACGCCGACGCCGACGTACGCGGCGTCACGTGCGAAATCGACCATCTGGTCGGTGCTCGGCAGCTCGACGTCGGGGATGTCGATCTTCGGCATGTCGAACTCGGGCAGCTTGAAGTCGGGCAGGTCGATCTTCGGCATGTCGATCTTCGGCATGTCGAACGACGACCACTCGATGGTGGGGAGCTTGACGTCGGGAACCTCGATGTTGCGAACGGCTGCGGTCAGCCGGTCGACGGCCTCCTGCAGATCGTCGGGAACCTCGAAGTCGCGGATCGCTGCGGTCAGCCGGTCGATGGCCTCCTGCACGTCGGCGGGGAGCTCGATGGTGGGAACGTTCATGGTGGATGACTCCTGTTGGTCGGGACGCTTGGTCGATGTCGGTGGTGGGCGGCGACGTCATCTCGCTTCGCCCTTGGTGTTTGCAACACTAGCGGAAAGTGCTTGCAATTGCAAGCACTTCGGCGCGAGGTCTCACCCGGAGCGGGATGACGGCCGGCGCCAAGGTCCGCCGTTCCGCCACTAGCCTCGATCCATCGTGGAGACCACCCCACCGCAGGCCCCGTCCGTCGTGACGGTCATGGTCGTGCACGATCCCGGCGATTGGTTCGATGACGTCATCGACTCGCTGGCCGCGCAGGACTACCCGAACCTGCGCTGCCTGTTCCTCGTGACCGACCGGACCGACGTCGACGCGGTGTCGGCTCGCATCACGAGCCGGCTGCCGACCGCGTTCGTGCGACCGCTCGGCGGCAATCCGGGCTTCGGCCCGGCGGCCAACGAGGTCCTTCGGTTCGTCGAGGGCGACAACGGGTTCTTCCTCACCTGTCACGACGACGTCGCGCTCGCCCCCGACGCCACCCGGCTCATGGTCGAGGAGCTGTTCCGCTCCAACGCCGGCATGGTCGGTCCGAAGCTCGTCGACTGGGACGAACCGCGCCGGCTGCAGCACGTCGGCCTCGGGCTCGACCGGTTTGGCGAGGTCGATCCGGTGATCGATCCCGGCGAGTTCGACCAGGAGCAGCACGACGGCGTGCGCGACGTGTTCGTCCTCCCGTCGGCGTGCCTCCTGGTGCGAGCCGACCTGTTCCGGACCCTCGCCGGGTTCGACCCGGCGATCGGCTTCCACGGCGAGGACATCGAGATCTGCTGGCGGGCCCACCTCACCGGTGCACGCGTGATCGTCGCCCCCGATGCGGTCGTACGTCACCGCGAACGCCTGGACGAGCGGCGGCCCGACCTCCCGCATCGGGCGCTCGCGAGCCGTCACCGGATGCGTGCGGTCGCGGTGCTCACCGCCGGTTCGCGGCTCCTGATCCGGTCGATCCAGCTGGTCCTCCTGACGATCGTCGAGCTCGTCGTCGGTCTGTTCACCGGCAGGTTCCCGGAGGCGGTCTCCTCGCTGCGGGCGCTCGGCGGGCTGATCCCCCGGACCCCGGCGCTCGTCGTGCGCCGACGCACCATCCGTCCACAACGCATCGTCCACGAGCGCGAGATCCACGGTCTGCAGTCGCCCGGCAGTGCGCGTCTGACCTCGTACATGCGGGGCCGCGAGACCGCGACGTACGTCGCGGAAGGTGCCGCCGTGAAGCGGTGGCGCGAGACGTCGTTCGGCCCGGTCGTCGCCTGGATCTGCGTCGTCATCGCGGTGATCGTCGGGAGCAGGGAGTTCATCACCGGCGGCGTCCCGAACGTCGGGGAGTTCCTGCCGTTCCCGGAGAGCCCTCAGGCGCTCTGGGACGCGGGCGGCTCCGGCTTCGACGGGCGCGGGTTCGGATCGACCGCGGCGACGCCGACGACGTGGAGCCTGCTCCCGATCCTGAGCGCGCTCGTGTGGTTCCGGATGGCGCTGCTCGAGACGGTCATCGTCGTCGGCGCCGGGCTCGTCGGTGCGTTCGGGGCGTGGCGGCTCGCCACCGTGTTCCCGGTCAACCGGGCCCGCGTCGCCGGCATGGTCGTCTACATCGGCACGCCGCTGCTGCCCGGCATGCTCAGCCAGGGAGATCTCACCGGTCTCGTCTGGTACGCCGCCCTCCCGTGGCTCGTCCACCTGACCCGGCGGGTCGCCGGGCTGGAAGCCGCCGACCCCACGGCGGTCGCCTCCGACATGCCGGACGGTGTCGCCGACATCCTGATCGGCAGGCGGGTCAGGAGCATGTCATACGCCGTGCTCGTCGCGGCGTTCGCCGGCGCGTTCGCGCCGGTCACGTTGCTGATCTGGCCCGCCGTCGTCGTCGTACTCGCGGTCGCCACCCTGCTCGCCGGCGGTTCGTGGAGGGTCGCGGGTTGGTTCGTCGTCGGCGGCGCGGTCTCCACGGTCGGCGGCGCGCTGTTGAACCTGCCCTGGACGCTCGAGTGGAGCCGCGCCGACCTGCTCGGCCCCGCCCTCGCCGGGTCGACGGGTCGCTCGATCGCCGAGGTCGCGTCGCTCGCCCCGACGACCGAGCGGTTCGCGCTGCTCGCCGTCGCCCTCTACCTCCCGTTGATGGCCGCGATCGCGATCGCCCGGGCGTGGCGCCTCACGTGGGCCGTGCGGGGCGGTGCCCTCGTCGCGGTCTTCGGCACCGCGATGGTGCTCGCCGAGCGTGGCGCGGCGCCGTTCGACCTGCCGCCGACCCCGCTGCTCGCGGCGCCGGTGGCGCTCGGTCTCGCGCTCGGCGCCGCGGCGATCGCGGGCGGTTTCGGGAGCGACGTGCTCGGTCGCGGCTTCGGCTGGCGGCAGCCGGTCGCGCTGCTCGCGAACGTCGCGATCGTCGTCGGGCTCCTGCCGGCAGCGGTGGCCATCGGCGACGGCGCCTGGAACGCGCCGAGCACGCCGCTGCCCCGGCTGCTCGACGCCCAGTTGACGGTCGACCCGGCCGAGGGTGACTACCGCGTGCTCTACGTCGGCGATCCGCGCGTGATCCCGGTCCCGTCGCGTTCGTACGCCGACGGGATCGCCTACGCCGTCGTCGACGGCGGCCCGCTCGACGTCGCCGACCGGTCGTTCGTGCCGGCGACGTCGTCGGATGCCGCCGTGGAGCAGGCGCTCGGACTGATCTCGTCGGGGTCGACCCTGCGCGCCGGCCGCCTGCTCGCCCCGCTCGGCATCAGGTACGTGGTCGTCCCGACCGTCGACGGCGTGGAATCGACGAGCGACGATCCGATCCCGGTGCCCCAGGGCCTGCTCGCGGCGATCGAGAACCAGCTCGACATCGGCGCCGTCTACGGATCGCCGCAGATCGAGCTGTTCCTCAACCGGGCGTGGTTCCCGGTCGGTGCCGAGCTCGGCGGGGTGACCGCCGAGGCGTCCGAGCGGGCGGGGGTGGAGGCGATCGTGCGATCGGATCTCAGCGACGCCGCGGTCGCGATGTTCGGCGCCGACACCGGCGATCCGGTCGCCACCGACACGCTCGGGCCCGGCACCCTCCACCTCGCGATCCCGTTCGACGAGCGCATCGATCTCACCGTGGACGGCGTCGAGATCCAGTCGCGATCGAGCTTCGGGACCGGCACGGCGTTCGACGTCAGCGCCGCAGGCGACGGCGTGCTCGACTACGACGACGACGGCCATCGCCCGTTCTGGCGGATCGGTCAGGCGGCGGCATGGCTGATCGTCCTGTTGATCGGTGCCGGAGCGCGCACCACGTTCGGCCGGCGACTCCGCCCCGGCGACGTCGACGAGACGCTGATCGACCTGGACGACGTCGACGAGGTCGAGCCCGTCGTGGTCGAGTCCCCGGGCGAGGTCGGCGACGACACCGGTCAGATCGCCGGCGAGGTCCTCGCGGGCGCGTTGCCGACCGACGACCAACCCGATCTCGCGTCCGAGGGGCCACCCGGTGCGGCCCACGGCCCCAGCGGTGAGGAGGAGCGACCATGACGCGCCGACTCCCGGCGCTCCTGCTGATCCTCGGTGCGCTCGTCGCGACCGTCGTGGTCGCACGCGACCCCGTCGACGCCGAGGTCGCCCAGTTCAGTCAATCGGCGGCGGGCTGGATGCCGGCCGCCCCGGCGTCGGCCGGGCTCACCGAGACCTGGTTCTGCCCCGGCGTGCCCGCGACCGGCACCGACGGGGTGAGCGGCGAGATCGTCGTCGCCAATCGCCGCAACGCCCGCCTGTTGGGTTCGGCGCTGCTGATGAACGAGCTCGGCGAGAACGCGAGGGTCGACGTGTCGGTCGACCCGCTCTCGACGGGGCGTATCCTGCTGCCCCAGCAGCTCACGGGCTCGATGGTCGGGGCGCTGATCGAGATCGAGCAGGGCGGCGGCCTCGTCGAACAGGTGGCGCGGCACCCCGCCGGCGACTCGGTGGCACCGTGCACCAACGCCGTCGGTGATCGGTGGTATCTCGCCGACGGCTTCACGGTCGAGGGCAGTCTCGATCAGGTCGTGCTGACCAATCCGTTCGAGCAGACGGTCGTCGTCAACCTGGAGTTCGCGACCCGGGAAGGACCCCGTCAACCGGGTTCGTATCGCGGGCTCACGATCCCGCCGCGCAGCGTCCGGGTGATCGATCTCGGGCGACCCGGCGCCGGGGCCCAGAGCGAACCGCTGCTCGCGGTCTCGGTCGAAGCCACGCGCGGCCGGCTGGTCGTCGGCAGGTTCCAGCGGTTCCTCGGCGGTGGCCGCGAGGGCGCGCAGGTGACGGTCGCGCAACCGGCTGTGCGCGAGCAGTGGTGGTTCGCCGACGTCGTGAAGGGCGAGGGCGTCTCCGAGCAGTACTCGATCTACAACCCGACCGACCGCGACGCGACCGTCGACGTCGTCCTGCTCGGCGGATCGTTCGTGCCGATCGATCCGATCGACGTGCCCGCACGCGAGGTGGCGACGTTCGTCCCCGACGAGGTCGAGGCGATGCCCGACGGCCGCTACGCCATCGTGCTCGCCACCCTCAGCGAGCCGTCGATCGTCGTCGAGCGGGCACGAACCCGGACGGCGGGGGACGAGGTGGGCACGAGCGTCGTCCCGGGAGCGACCGGACGGCAGGATGGCTACATCGCCTCGACGTGGTACGTCCCGGCCGCACCGGCCGGGGAGACGACCGGCGGGCTCGTGGTCTTCAACGCCGACAACGCACCGGGCACGGTCTCGGTCTCGGTCCCGACCTCGGCCGGTGCGACGCCGCTCGACGGCCTCGCCGACGTTCCGATCGGCCCGGCCAGTCAGCTCGTCCTCGATCTCCCGGAGGCCGCCGCCGGCCAGCAACTGATCGTCAGCTCGACCAACCGGATCTTCGTCGAGCGCTCGATCCCCTCGGGTGTCGGGACCCTCCGCAGCACCGCCTGGGCCATGCCCGCCGCCTGACCAACGCCTGAACTCGTTGCGCACGTACACGGCAAGGAGTTCACGCGTTCGTCGCGGTGGGTTGGGGGTGGGCGGGGGTGTGGCTGATTCCTTGGTAGAAACGCGGTGACATGGAACGTGTGCTGATCGCTCTCGCCATCGTGGTCGCGGCGGTTGTCGTCGCGGCCGTCGTGCGGCGTCGGCGCGGCGTCGACGCACCGACCCAGGCGGGCTACGAGGTGCCGACGCAGCTCGACCGGTCCGACTTCCCCGGCTCCGGCTGGTTGGTGGCCGTCTTCAGCTCGGACACGTGCTCGACGTGTGGCGACGTCATCGCCAAGGCCGAGGTGCTCCGGTCATCGGAGGTCGACGTGCACGTCGCGTCGTACCAGGCGCAGCGGGGGTTGCACGACAAGTACGCCATCGACGCCGTCCCGAGCCTCGTGATCGCCGACGCCGACGGCGTCGTCCACCGCGGCTTCGTCGGCCCGGTCACGGCCACCGATCTGTGGGCGGCGGTCGCCGACGCCCGCGAACCCGGCAGCATCGACCACGCCGGCGGCCACTGCGACCTCCACGAGACGCCTCGACCGAGTCCGGCGGAGGTCGATCGCGAGGGCTGACGCGACCCGTCGTGTGCGGGTCGCCGGGCTACTCGGGCGTGCCGAGCACGTTGGCGTCGAGCTTCTCGTTGCCGCCGGTCTCGTCGAGACCCTGCTGGATCAGCTTGGCGACCGCGGGGCCGTCGATCGTCTCGTGCTCGAGCAGCGCCTCGGCGATCAGCTCGAGACCACGGCGGTGCTTCGACAGCAGCTCGGCCGCACGGTCCTCCTGCTCGTGG
>CBFCWS010000077.1:0-10274 GCA_965601765.1 uncultured Ilumatobacter sp.
CGATCAGGGCGGGCCCGATGGGACCCCGCCACGTCATCGCCTTGCGGAGCAACGGGGCGATCGTCGCGCGGCTCGGCAGGTCGAGGCGCTCGACGGCGTACACCGCGCCGAGGACCTGCGCCAACCCGCTCCCGGTCGTGCCGAACTCGAACTCGACGTCGTCGCCGGTGCCGAACATCTCGTGGCGGCTGACCGCGAGCCCGTGGCGATCGACCTGGAACCGGTGCCGCAGCCTCGGCTGCACGATCCGCCGGCCCGACTCGACCTCGCCGATCAGCCGGGCGACGTCGTGGTGCAGGTCACGGTCGACGTCGACGATGTGGTTGGCGACCACGGCGCCGAGCAGCAGACCGCCGAAGCCGGGCGCCGGATCGACGGGGAGCACGAGATGACCGAGTGCGATCCGGCGCGTCGGGACGGCCGGTCGGGTGTGGTGGATCTCGAGCTCGGCGAGCAGCATCGACGGCCGAGAGTAACCGCCCCCGATTCGAATCCCTCTGCGGTGACCGGCGGTGGGATCACACCCAGGGACGACAGACGGCGAGCAGCTCCTCGGCTGCTCCGGCGACCTCGTCGGCCTCGGCGCCCGACTCGAACGCAGCGGCCACCGCGCGGGCGCGGTCGACGATCACCTCCCACGATCGGACGGCCAACCCGTACGGGGCACCGCGCGGGTCGAGCAGCGGGACGAGATCGAGCAGCGACCGCCGTGCGGCTGCGTCGGCGGCGTCGCGGCGCAGCCGGTCGGCGGCGACGTACAGGTCGTTGAGCGCTCCCTCGGGCGCCTCGACCTCGTCGTCGAGCGAGGCGACCTCGCCCTCCTCGATCGCGTCGAGGAGGTCGTCGACGACGTTCTCGGCCCGCTCGTCGACGACGACCGTCGACCCGACCCAGCGATGCGGGATCTCGGCGTCGACGAGCGCCTGCCGGAGCAGGTCGAGGTCGCGCGCCGGCCACTCGTCGAGCCCGAACTCGGTCGAGGGCGTCTCGTCGTCGAGCAGGACGGGGAACGGCCCGATCTCGGCTTCGAGCTCGTCGAACAGCTCGTCGACGTCGGCCTCGACGGGCTCGGGGACGACGAGCTCCTGGTCCTGCCAGACGTGGGGCACCGACCGTTCGGCCAGCGTCTCGGCGAGCTCGGCGACCTGGTCGTGGCTCCACCCGGACACGTCGTAGTGGACCTTGACGACGTCGGGGTCGTTCGGATCGAAGTCGTCGTGCTCGAACGGTGGCGCACCCGCTGCGACGTCCTCGGATCGCTCCTCGGCTCCGCTGTTCCGGTTGACGAACGGCATGGCTAGCGCACCGGTCCGGGAGGTCGACGTCGGGCCGGCGGAACAGCTCCACGGTGTGCGGTCACGCCAGCAACGCTAGCCCGACTCGGCGTCGCCGAGGAGCCGGTCGAGGAAGCGACCGGTGAGCTCGTACTCCGCCCGCCTGTTCGCAGGATCGCGGAACCCGTGCCCCTCCCCCTCCATCACCACGAGCTCGACGTCGCCGCCGGCGGCGCGCATTCGCTCGGCGAAGGCGATCGTCGAGGAGAGCGGGACGACCGGGTCGGCGTCGCCGTGCATGATCAGGACCGGTGCGTCGATCCGGTCGGCGACGGCGACGGGCGAGTGGGCGCGGTAGCGATCGACGTCGTCGAGCGGTCCGACGAGGCCGAGGGTGTAGTGCGCCTCGAAGCGGTGACTCTCCTCGGCGAGCACGGCGAGGTCGGTCACGGGATAGAGGACGACGGCGCCCGCCGCGAGACCACGGTGCCGACCGAGCACCCCGAGCGCCGTCAAGCCGCCCGACGAGCCACCCATGACCGCGGTCCGACCGGGTGCCGACCATCCGCGAGCGTGCGAGGCGGCGAGGACGGCTGCGGTGTCGTCGACGTCGAGGCGGCCCCACTCCCCCTGCAGCGCCCGCTCGTAGGCGCGCCCGTGGCCGCTGGTCCCGCGCGGGTCGGGGACGAGGACGTCCCACCCGCGCGACCACCAGTAGGCGATCCGGGGCATGAACTCGACCTGCCACTGATCGGTCGGGCCGCCGTGGACCCAGCAGAGCGTCCGGCCGTCGCCGGCGGCGTAGCGTCGGGCGTGGAGCTCGACGCCGTCGTGGTCGACGCGGACGAGATCGGGCTCGGGCAGATCGATCTGGTCCCAGGCGGCGCCGGGCCCGACCGCGAGGATCGTCCGCCGCCACGTGGCGTCGTCGTAGGCGACGACCTGCGTCGGTGCTCGGGCCCCGCTGCGCAGCGCCACCAGGCGGTGTCCCGCCCACGTGAGCTGGCCGTGGACGCCGCGCGCGACCTCGTCGACGTCGCGGGTCGCGACGTCGACGACGCACAGGCGGCCGAACCCGGCCTCGTTGCGCGTGAACGCGACCTGTCGCCCGTCCGGCGAGATCGCGAACGACCGGGCGCCCATGCCCCAGGTCGGTCCTGCGTGCTCGACCGGTTCGTCCACGAGCGGCTCGTCGTCCGTCCAGATGTTGCGCCAACCGGTGTCGTCGCGCACGGCGATGCTGCGGCCGTCGGCCTGGAAGCGCACCTGCTGGATCGATGCCGCGGGGCGGAGCTCGTGGCGGGCGACGACCTTGCCGTCGTCGAGCGTGACGGTCACCATCCGGGCGTGGTCCCAGGGCATGTCGGGAACGTCCCAGGCCGTCCACGCGACCCCCGATCCGCTCGGCACCCACGACGGGTCGAACACGAAGTCCGCCATGCCGTCGTCGATGCGCCGGCGACGTCCACCGTCGGTGGTGCACCACCAGACCTCCGCCTGATCGAGCGCGGCGACGACCGCCGATCCGTCGGGCGAGACGGCCGGTGCGGCGAGCGAGGACCCCTCGCCGACGTCGGTCAGCCGGCGGGCCGAACCCGCGGTGCGGTCCTGCCACCACAGGTTGCCGTCGGCGCCGACGTAGACGATCGCCCCGCCGTCGGGCGTCCACGCGAAGCACCCGCCGCTCATGCCCCGACCGGTCGCCGGCGGCGGCTCGGTCGTGAGGAGCCGCTCGGGACCACCGTCGACCGGGACGAGTGCGATCGCGGCGTTGCGCCCCCATCTCACGCCGAACGCCACGACGTCACCCTGCGGGGCGATGCTCGGCTCGGTGAGATCGCGCCCCGACAGGCACATCTCGACCGGGATCGGCGCGCGACGGACCGCTTCGACGGGCACGAGCGCATGGTAGGTGAGCACGAACCCACCCGGGTCGCCGACCGCCGCGAAACCCTGTTGATCCGGTCGCCGTCGCCCGGTCATGATGCTCGCACCGACCGATCGCCGGAGAGGAGGGACCAGATGAGCCAGTACCGCACCAGCGCCGCACGCGTGGGCGCCCTGCCGCTCACGCCGGGTCCCGACGCCGGCTCGATCGTCGGCGGCTGACCGGGTCCGCCCGACCGGCGTCGTGACGGTGAGCCCTCGCTCGTCCGCGCCCGCAGGCCCCTGTCACCACCCCCACCACCCACGCTCACGAAGGGAGCACCCTCATGCACTTCAACCACCACGATCTGCAGCGTCGGCTCGCGGACGATCGCCGGGCACAGTTGCGTCAGGCGTACAGCGCTGGCCGGGAGCACCGATCGCGCGGGACACGCGCCCGCCGATCGACGCCCCGACCGGAGCGGGTCCGCGCCAGACCGCGATGACCGAGCCCCGTCCGGCGGCGATCGCGCCGGACGGGCTCTCACGCACTACCTTGGCATCCATGCCCAGTCCGGCCGCCCAGCGTCCCGACCGCAACCTCGCCATGGAGTTGGTCCGCGTGACCGAGTCCGCGGCACTGGCGGCCGCACGATGGGTCGGCCGTGGCGACAAGGAGGGAGCCGACGCCGCCGCGGTCGACGCGATGCGTCTCAGCCTGTCGAGCATGCAGATGGCGGGCACCGTCGTCATCGGCGAGGGCGAGAAGGACGAAGCCCCGATGCTGTACAACGGCGAGGAGGTCGGCGACGGCTCCGAGCCGAGCGTCGACGTCGCCGTCGACCCGATCGACGGCACCACCCTCACCGCCAAGGGGGTGCCCAACGCCCTGTCGGTGATCGCCATCGGTGAGCGCGGCTCGATGTTCGACCCCGGCCCGTCGTTCTACATGGACAAGATCGCGGTCGGACCGGAGTCGGTCGGAGCGATCGACATCACGGCGTCGCCGACCCAGAACCTGCGGTGGATCGCCAAGTCGAAGCGGGCGAGCGTGCGCGACCTCACGGCGGTGATCCTCGACCGGCCGCGCCACGACGGATTGATCGAGGCCGTACGCGCCAGCGGCGCCCGGATCCGCCTCATCCGCGACGGCGACGTCTACGGCTCGATCGCCACCTCGTGGCCCGACGCCGGCGTCGACGTGCTGTTCGGCATCGGCGGCACCCCCGAGGCGGTGATCTCGGCCGCCGCCATGAAGTCGATGGGCGGCGAGATGCAGACGCGGCTCGCACCGCAGTCCGACGAGGAGCGCAAGGCGGTCGTCGAGGCCGGCGGCGATCTCGACCGCGTGCTGACGCAGGACGATCTCATCCAGGGCGACAACTGCTTCTTCGCCGCGACCGGCCTCACCGACGGGCAGCTGCTCCGGGGCGTCCGGTTCGACGCTCGCGGTGCACGCACGCAGAGCCTCGTCATGCGATCACGGAGCGGGACGGTGCGGTTCATCGACGCCCGCCACCGCGTCCGCAAGCTGCAGGAGTTCTCCGCGATCGACTACACCTGACGGTCACGGCGAAGGGGGCGGGAGCCCGCCCGAGGTTCTCGGCTCCACGATTCCCGCAGACCAGGACGGATCCGGACCGCAATCGGTCGTACGGTACCGGTCATGACCTCGACGATCCCCCCGGCGATCGAGGCGAGAGGCCTCACGAAACGCTTCGGTGAGGTCCTCGCCCTCGATCGGCTCGACCTGAGCGTTCCCACCGGCACCGTCCTCGGTCTGCTCGGCCAGAACGGCGCCGGCAAGACCACCGCCGTCTCGATCCTGACGACGCTGCTCCGGCCCGACGCCGGCGAGGCCACGGTCGACGGCATCGACGTCGCCGCCGAACCCGACGTCGTCCGCGAGCGCATCGGCCTGTCCGGCCAGTACGCCGCGGTCGACGAGGTGCTGACCGGCCGGGAGAACCTCCGGATGATCGGCCGCCTCTACCACCTCGGCAAGAAGCCGGCGTTCGCCCGCGCCGACGAACTGCTCGAACGCTTCTCGCTGTCGGACGCCGGCGACCGTCCGGTCAAGGGGTACTCGGGCGGCATGCGGCGCCGACTCGACCTGGCGTGTGCGCTCGTGGCGGCGCCGCCAGTGCTCTTCCTCGACGAGCCGACCACCGGGCTCGACCCCCGCAGCAGGATCGAGCTGTGGACGGTCATCCGCGAGTTGGTGGCCGACGGTGCCACGCTGCTGCTGACCACGCAGTACCTGGAAGAGGCCGATCAGCTGGCCGACGACATCGTCGTGATCGATCGCGGCCGGGCGATCGCGCACGGGACGTCCGACGAGCTGAAGAGCCAGGTCGGCGGTGAGCGCATCGAGGTGACGGTCCGGCGAGACGACCAGATCGAAGCCGCACGGCGGGTGCTCGCCGACCACACGCCGGGTCGTTCGATCGACGACGTCGACGTCCGACCGGCGGTCCGATCGCTGCTCGCGCCCGTGACCGACGGGATCGCACAGCTCTCCTCCGTGATCGACGACCTGCGCACCGCCGAGATCGACGTCTCCGACATCGGCGTGCGGCGACCGACGCTGGACGACGTGTTCCTGACCCTGACGGGCGAGCACGCCGAACACGGCGCGGCCGCACGGCCCGAGGACGGCGACGACGACGACCAGGACCCGCGCGGCGACCTGCGCGCGGACGTGGAGGTGTCGGCATGAGTGCCACCGTCGATCCCGCGAGCACCGGAACCCGGCCCGCCCGCACACCGGTGAACCGACCCGGGTGGTTCGAGCGCACCCTCAACGACACCGCCGTGATCGCCCGTCGCAACACGATCAAGATCACCCGTGTCCCCGAGGTGCTCGTGTTCGTGCTGATCTCGCCGATCATGTTCGTCCTGCTCTTCGCGTACGTGTTCGGCAACTCGATCGAGATCGACGGCGTCAGCTACCGGGAGTTCCTGATCGCCGGCATCTTCGCCCAGACGGTCGCGTTCGGCGCGACGTTCACCGGTGCCGGCATCGCCGAGGACATGCAGAAGGGGATCATCAACCGCTTCCGGTCGCTCCCGATGTCGCGGGCGGCGGTGCTGGCCGGGCGCACGATCAGCGACGTGATCTACAACGTGTTGTCCCTGGCGATCATGTCGCTGACCGGACTCGTGGTCGGCTGGCGGATCCGGGGTTCGTTCCTCGATGCCGTCGTGGCCTACCTCCTCCTGCTCGTGTTCGCGTATGCGCTCTCGTGGATCATGGCCTACGTGGCGCTCCACGTGCCGAGCGTCGAGGTGATCAACAACGCGTCGTTCATCGTCATCTTCCCGCTGACGTTCATCGCCAACACGTTCGTGCCCTCCGAGGACCTCCCCGGACCGCTCGAGGCGTTCGCGAACTGGAACCCGGTGTCGGCGGTGACCCAGGCGTCGCGGGAGCTCTTCGGCAACCTCCCGCCCGGCGCGCCCGAGCCGACCGTGTGGCCGCTGGCCAACCCGGTGCTCTACACCCTGATCTGGGCGATCGCCATCGTGGCGGTGTTCGCGCCGCTGTCGGTGCGCACCTACGCACGAACGGCGAAGTGATCCGCCTCTCGGGGCTCAGCGGCGTTGGAACGCGGCCACGCCCTTGCGCAGCAGGTACTTCGGCATCACGCCGGAGATCGCCGTCAACGCCTTGTACTGCGCGCCCGGCACCGACAGCGCGTGATTGCGCACGACGTCGTCGAGACCGCTCCGGGCGACCTGCTCGACGCTCGTCCAGGCGATCGAGGGAAGACCGCTGACCTGCGGTTCGGTCCGACTGACCGAGTGGAACTCGGTCCTGGTGAAGCCCGGGCAGAGGGCGGTGACGTGCACGCCCGATGACGACACCTCTTCGTGCAGGCTCTCGGACAGGCTCGTCACGAAGGCCTTCGTCGCGGCGTAGACGGCGGCGCCGGGGCCCGGTTGGAAGCTCGCGACGCTCGAGACGTTGATCAGCCAGCCGCGTCCGCGGGGCACCATCACCGACAGCGCGGCATGGCTCAACCAGGTCAGCGCCGAGACGTTGAGGGAGATCTCGTCGTCGAGCCGAGCGGGGTCGAGCTCGTGGAACGGGCCGCCGTTGCCGAACCCCGCGTTGTTGACGACCAGGTCGATCGGACGGTCGGGGTCCTTGATCCGTTCGCCGACCGCGGCGATGCCATCGGCCCGCAGCAGGTCGGCTGCGAGGACCTCGATGCCGTCCAGCTCGTCGGCGAGCGCCCGCAGGCGGTCGTCCCGCCGTGCGACCACGACGGTCTCGACGCCCGCGGCGGCGAGCCGGCGGACGATCTCCTCGCCGATCCCGGACGAGGCTCCCGTGACGAGGGCGGTTGCAAACGGGTACTCAGCCATGGCGGCAGGGTATCCCTGCTGTCCGGAAACGCTGCGATGGCTCGGACGACGATGCCGGCCCCTCGCCACGACCCCGGCGGCTCGCGGACCGCGCCCGGCGGTGCGCGTCCCGAGGGCCTCGATCCCGCTGTCAGAAGAGCAGCTCGAGTCGGGCGGCTCCCCACGCGCCGTGCCAGATCGCGTAGTAGGCGAGCCGGAAGCCCAGCATCCAGACGAAGCCGAACCGCCAGAACACCCACACCTGCACCACTCCGAACACCGACAGCTGGACCAGACTGGCGATCGACGTACCGATCGAGGTCGCGTAGAACGCCTGCAGCACCGCCTCGATGAGCGCGACCGGCGCGGCGATTCGCCAGAACGTCGAGTCGAGTCCGGTGGGCATCCCGAAGATGCCGACGAGCACCGCGATGGGCAGCGCGTGCACGACCGCCTCCATGAAGACCGCGATCGCCGGGTAGAACCTGAGTGCGTCGGGCATGGCGACGTTCATGTCCTCGGGGTAGCGGAACACGATGTCGGCGCCGATCGCCGACGCCGCGAACAGCGGGACCGCCCGGACGACGACCACGAGGGCGTCCGTCCACGACCCCGGACCGCTGAAGGCGAACTCCGAGGTCCCCTGCAGGTACGCGATCGCGGACCCACCGATGACCATCGCGCCGGCCATCACCAGCGTCGGGTCGAGTACCGCGAAGTAGCGATCGAACACCGAGGGATCGACCCGCGCCTGCCAGCCGGTCGATGCGATCGCCGCGATCGAGATGAGCAGGAACGGTTCCATGCCGGTCCAGTCGAGCCTGGACATCATCCGATCAGGTTCGTCGCGACGACGATCCGTGGCCAGTGCGGATCGGACGTTCCTCGACGCGACGCGACACGATCACGACGCTCCCGAACGGCTGCCTGCGTCGCGGGCCACGCGAGTGGCCAGGCCCGAGCGGTGACGAGGACTACACGCCTGCCGCGTTGAGCCGGGCGCTCGCCCGGCTGAGGGCGCTCACCGCATCGGCGTCGTGCTCGTGACGGAGCTGCGCTTCGGCCCGTTCCGCGGCAGCGCGGGCACGCCCGACGTCGATCGCCGACCCGAGTTCGGCGGCGTCGGAGAGGATCGACACCTTGCTGTTGCTCACCTCGACGAACCCGCCGTGGACGGCGATGTCCTCGACCGAGCCGTCGGCGAGGAAGACGCGGGTGTGGCACTCCTGGAGCGCACCCAGGAACGCTGCATGACCGGGCTGGAAGGCGATCTCGCCGCCGCCGAGGGTGCGGGTGATGACCATGGCGGCATCGCCCGAGTACAGCACGTCCTCGGGTGACACGACCTCGACCGTCATGAGGTTCGGCATTGTCGGATCTCCTCCTCGTCGGGCCTCGGGTTCAGTCCTGCTTGAGCGTCTCGGCCTTGGCGAGCACCTGCTCGACGCCACCGACGTTGAGGAAGGCCTGCTCGGGCACGTCGTCGAGGTCGCCCCGCAGGATCGACTCGAAGCTCTCGACCGTCTCCTCGACCGGCACGAACTCGCCGTCGAGGCCGGTGAACACCTTCGCCACGAAGAACGGCTGCGACAGGAAGCGCTGGATCTTGCGGGCCCGGTTCACCGTCAGGCGGTCCTCGTCGGACAGCTCGTCGAGACCGAGGATGGCGATGATGTCCTGCAGCTCCTTGTACCGCTGCAGGTTCTCCTGTACACCGCGCGCCACGTTGTAGTGGTGCTCGCCGACGACCTCGGGGCTGAGGATCGTCGACGTCGACGCGAGCGGGTCGACCGCCGGGTAGATGCCGAGCGCCGCCACCTGGCGGGAGAGCTCGGTCGTGGCGTCGAGGTGGGTGAACGTGGTGAACGGCGCCGGGTCGGTGTAGTCGTCGGCGGGCACGTAGACGGCCTGGAGCGAGGTGATCGAACGACCCCGGGTCGAGGTGATCCGCTCCTGGAGCTGGCCCATCTCGTCGGACAGCGTCGGCTGGTACCCCACCGCCGAGGGCATGCGGCCGAGCAGTGTCGACACCTCGGACCCCGCCTGGACGAACCGGAAGATGTTGTCGACGAACAGCAGCACGTCCTGGTTCTGCACGTCGCGGAAGTACTCCGCCATGGTCAACGCCGACAGGGCCACACGCAGGCGCACGCCGGGCGGCTCGTCCATCTGGCCGAAGACGAGGGCCGCCTTCTCGAACACGCCGGACTCCATCATCTCGAGACGGAGGTCGGTGCCCTCGCGTGTGCGCTCCCCCACCCCGGCGAACACCGACACGCCGCCGTGCTGGGAGGCGACGCGGTTGATCATCTCGGTGATCAGCACGGTCTTGCCGACGCCCGCACCGCCGAACAGGCCGATCTTGCCACCGGCGACGTAGGGCGTGAGCAGGTCGATCACCTTGATACCGGTCGGGAACAGGCGGGCCGACGGCTCGAGCGCGTCGAACGTCGGCGCCGGACGGTGGATGTCCCAACGTTCCATTTCGTCGTACCCGTCGGGCGCCTCGATCGAGACACCACGGGAGTGCTGCTGGCGACTACCGACGGAGACCTGGTCCACCGCCTCCTTCATCCGAGTCACCACGTCCGAAAGACCTACCGGGTCGTCGTCGAGGGAGCGATGGGCGATTCGGCTATCGATCGCTTGCGGAACGGGCTCGAGCTCGACGACGGCCCGACCAGACCGGCTGAGGCCGAGCTTCTGGAGGTCGGCCCGGAGTGCTCCACTCTAACCCTCACGTTACGCGAGGGTCGAAAGCGCCAAGTCAAGCGCATGTGCGCC
>CBFCWS010000078.1:0-10225 GCA_965601765.1 uncultured Ilumatobacter sp.
GATAACTCGGGACGCAACAGCTACTTCGACTATTGCACGATCGCGAACAACACGGGTGACGGCTACCAGGACGCCCACTACTGGCACTGGTCGACGTATTTCACCAACTGCATCGTCAGCGCGAACGGCGGGTACGGCTCGCCCACCACGGACAGCTCGGGGTCGACGGTGGCGAAGGTCGCAGGGTCACCGAACCTCGAGTCGATCGCGACGCCGATGTCGGCGACGAGCCGGGCCGCGTCGACGACCTCGTCGCGCAGCACCACGGGATCGGTGCCGACCGCCAGGACCGGATGCTCACGACGCCCGGCCGGAAGCGTCGTGGCGATCGCCGGCAGATCACCGTCGCGGAGCATGGCCCACGACAGCTCCTGATCGCAGTCCCGTCGCACCATCGTGACCCGATCGCCGACGACGCGGTGGACCGACAGCGGCGCGGGCTCCACGCCGACGTCGGCGAACCCGGCCTGGACGGCCAGCGCCTGCAGCCGGCTCGCGCTCCGCTCGTTCCATCGCATCGCGAGCAACCATCGCCGCGCCCCGGCCTCGACCAGCATCGTCGACGCGACGCCCCGTTCGAGCTCGAGCGCGTGGCGGATCATGTTGAGATCGGGTGCGGACGTCCCGGTGACGTCCATGCGCTGGAGCGTGGCGCCCGCCGGGAACCAGCCGATGCGCGTCGGGCGCTCCCGGGCATCGAGCGAGCGATGGAGGCTGACGAGTCCGGCGATCATCGCGCCGTCGTCGGCGGGGTCACCCAGTGTGATCTCCTGCGCGGCGACGTCACCCGGTGCGCCGTCGTCGACCACGACCCCCCGGACGACCGTGCGCGACACCTCGAGGCCGACCCCGGCCCGGCGCACGCCGCCGTCCGCGGAGCTCATCGTCTGCTCGGCTCCGCGGGTGC
This sequence comes from uncultured Ilumatobacter sp., assembly GCA_965601765.1. Lineage (GTDB taxonomy): Bacteria > Actinomycetota > Acidimicrobiia > Acidimicrobiales > Ilumatobacteraceae > Ilumatobacter. Next base: position 908 of record CBFCWS010000078.1, read on the forward strand.
GTGGTGCTCGCCGACCACCGCCATGAACGGCGTGGTCGAACCGTGGTCGACGAGCAGCCCGGCGTGCCTGGCGAGTCGGGCCGCGTCGTCCGCGAGGGCGACGCCCAGCAGCTCGCCGTCGGATGCAGTCGGGCGGATGAGGGCACCTCGACGCCACCCGTGCAGCGGGGTGGTCCAGTGGCCCGTCGTGCGGAGCGACTCGACGCGGCCCGCCGCCACGACGGCGACCTGGTCGTCGGCCAACGCCGCCAGTCGATCGAAGCTCGCCCCGCCGAGCCGGTCGGCGTCGTCGACCAGCACGATCCGCCGCCCGGTCCAGGTCGCGATCCGCTCGACCCACGCCGCCACGTCGTCGGGTCCGAGTGGCCGGTCGTCGACCGCATCGCCCGTCGAGAGGTCGCCGCCGGGAGCCTCCACGGCGAACACACGGATCTCGGGGTCGGCGTGCTTGGCCGACGACGCGATGGCTCGCATCACTGCGGACCGGGCGCTCCGGGACCGACCGCTGACGAGGTACGCCTCACCGAAGGGGATCGTCGCGACGGCAGGACTGCCGGTTCGCGTGTCGAGGCCGACGGCGGCGCGCAGTTCGCGCGGCGACGCCGACGCCGCCGCCACCACGTCGTCGACGACGACGTGCGACGGGAGCGAGTCGACCCGCATCGGGGGTCGCGCATCAGCCGGCTCCGCGCCGAGGCCCGCGATGTGGGCACCCAGCTCCCGCGGCGGCTCGACCAGTTGGAGCTCCACCAGATCGTCGAGTCGGAGCGCTCGTCCGGGGACGAACGAGGGCAGGTCGGCCGACCGTAGACCCATCGCGGCGTACTCGTGCCGACCACCGAGCCGCATCACCAGCCGCTCCGGGATCGCCGAGGCGAGCGCGCTCGGCACGGCTCGCTCGTCCTTGGCCGTCAGCACCGGGCACACGCCGAACGGCGGGCCGGCGGTGAGCACCCGCTCGAGCTCGGACCACACCTCTCCGGATGCGAACTGGGCGTCGAGCATCCGACGGAGCGCGCCCAGGTTGTCGATCAACACCACGACCGTGGGCTCGCGGGCCGCCACGAGGCTCGCTCCGCCGAGCTCGACGGCGAGCTGCCGGCGGCGATCGAGCTCGGCGCCCAGTTCGCGGGCGAGGCGTGCGACGCGCTCGCCCTCGTCGAGCCGGATGACGGCGCCGCAGTGCGGCAGCGCAGCGAGGGGCACGAGCGCGTCGGTGTCGGCGTCGATCGCGACGACGTGGACGTCGTCGGCCGAGTAGCGGTGGGCGATCCCGAGGGCGAGCGAGACGAGGAGCGACGACGTCCCCGCACCGGCGACGCCGTACGCCAGCCGACCGCCCTCGGGCCCCGGCGTCCACCACACGGGTGTCTGGCGCTGTTCGTCCGGGAGATCGGCGAGACCGATCGGCACGGCATCGCCCTGGTGGGTGGAGAAGAGCTCGGCGAGCGGGAGCGACTCGGGGAGGGGTGGCGGCGTCGGCGGCCACTGCCCGCTCTGACCGAGCGAATCGCTCGCCGACCGGATCGCATCGACGAGGTGGTCGAGGTCGGTGCCGGGACCGCCCGTCGCCGAACCGCGCCCGGTCCGGTCGTGACGATCGCGAGCCGTCCGCCGCGCGAGGCGGTTCTCGAGTGGCGTCAACGGTCGCCCGAGCACCCACGGGCGCACGTCGACATGGTCGTCGTCGCCTCGGTGCGTGCCGGTCGCATGGGCGGACTGGAACTGTGTGAGCTCGCCCGCCGCGAAGCGCGCGTACGCACGACCGGGGACCCGCCGTGGGAGGGTCGCTGCTTCCGGCGATCCGATGACGTCGAAGGAGTCGCCGGCGTCCTGGACGCGGAGCGCGACGCGCAGGTTCGTCACGGCCTTGATCGCGTTGTCGACCACGCCGGCCGGGCGGCGCGTGCCGAGGATCATGTGGAAGCCCAGGCTGCGCCCCTGTTGAACGATGTCGATCAGCGACGGGAGGAACTCCGGGAGCTCGGCGGCGATCGACGCGATCTCGTCGACGACGATCATCAGACGAGGGAGCGGCTCGAGACCGTCGATGCGGTGGTACACGTGCAGGGAGGCGACGCCGGCGGCCCGGAGGGCGGCCTCGCGGCGGCGGACCTCGGCGCGCAGGCCACGCAGGAGACGTGCGGCGGCGTGCCGATCGAGGTCGGTGAGCAACCCGACGCAGTGGGGGAGCCGTGCGCACGCGTCGAACGCCGCCCCGCCCTTGACGTCGACCAGCACGAAGTTGATCTCGTCGGGTTGGAGGTTGGCGGCGAGCCCGACGATCAGGCTGCGCAGGAGCTCGGTCTTGCCGGAGCCGGTGGTGCCGGCGATCAGGCCGTGTGGTCCGTCGTCGACGAGGTCGACGTTCAGCGGACCGCGCTCGGCGATCCCGATCGCGACGACCGGTGTCGCCGGTCGGCGCCCGGGCATCCACTGCGACCGGATCGCGTCGGCGTCGATGCGCGGAAGCTCGAGCAGCCGCGCGATCGGCACGATCGAGGGGAGCGAGCCCTCGATCGCCACCGGCAGCTCGGGGTCGTCGAGCGGTGCCAGATCGCGGGCAGCGGCGAGCGCGATCGGCTCGGCGAGCAGCAACGGCGCGACGGCACGAACGATGCGACCCTCGAGCAGGTACTCGACGCTCGCGGTGTCCCCGGGTTCGCCGGTCACCACGGTGGTGCAGACCGCGGGCAGACCCGCCGCCGAATCCGCCGACCCGAGGAACCTCAGCGGCAACGTCGGATCGCTGATGAGCGGGCGCAGCGGCGCGGCGCGGTCTCGCCACCAGATCGCGTCGTCGACGACCACCAGGGTGAGGTGCGACGGCGCCGTCGCGCGGTCCGGTGGCTCCCACCCGCGGACGACGGCGCTCGCCCACCCGGCGACCTGATCGACGTCGGTGAGGACGCGCGGCGTGCCGGCGGTGCGCACGTGGGGCAGCCACTTCGCCCACTCCCAGGTCGCCACGCGCTCCGGCGACGTGAGCACGACCAGGTCGAGGTCGGCCGGTCCGTGCGCGGTACAGGCGCTCAGGACGATGCCGCGGACCATCGCGGCCACGAACTCGTCGTCGCCGACCACGCCGACGCCACGCTCGGAGCGCAGGTCGGCCTCGACGGGAACGGTCCGCAGCGGCCCCAGCTCGTCGATGATCGCCTGGGCACTCGTCAGCGAATCGTTCGAGCGCTCGAGCACCGGCCGCCACGGCAGGTCGCCGAGACCGAGCGAGCAGCGGAACACGTCGTCGTCGCCGGGGCGGCACGCCCAGAGTGGCGCCTCCCCACTGCTCGCGAGCTCGACGATGTCGACGGCATCGAGGCCGCTCTGCACGAGTCGGCGACGGGCGGCGCGGTGGCGTTCGGCCACCAGCGCCCGGAACCGCGCCGCCGGGTCCGCGTCGGGCGCCACCTCGGCGTCGAGCCCCTGCGATCGCCGGCGCCGTTCGGCGGCCGACCACCACACCGCGACGATCGGCGACACGAGACCGAGCGCCAGCACGGGCGAGCTCCCCAGCAACACGGCCAAGCCGATGGCGATCGGGATCGGAGCGAGCATCGCGACGAGCGGGAGGTGCCGGGCACGACGCGAACCGCCCGTGTCGACGGGGACCACGACCGGACCCGGCTCGGCGGGGATCTCGGGACGCCACTGGCGGTTGAACGCGACGGTGCCGCGATTGGTGATGCCGACGAAACGACGGCCGGTGCCGGCGGAGTCACGGTCCGGCCGGCGCAGCTCGAACACCCGCCCCCCGACGGCGAGCGAGCCGGTCGTCCACAGCTCGGACCGGTCGGTGAGCTCGACGCCGTCGAGCCACGCCGGCACCGGCGACATCACGATGTCGGCCTCCGCCGGCCGAGACCACGATCCCTCGTCGGGCGTACGGTCGCCCGGCGGCCCGACGGGCGACCCGGGCGCCGATCCGAGATCCTCGTCGGCGCGCTCCGATCTCCGCCCCGGCACGAACCGACCCGACACCGAACCGACCCGGACGATCCCGTCGCTCGCCACGTCGATCCGGATCACCGGTTCCTCGACGGGGGCGTCGCTGAGCGGCGCAGCGTTGATCCGCCGGCTCGGGCCGACGAGGAACGAACCGACCGTCAGTGCGGCACGCCGGCCGCTCCCGGGTCCGGCGGTCTGCACGACCTCGACGACGCGGTCCCCGGTGGGCGTCGGCGGCTCGTCGACCTCGATGACCGAACCGACGACCGCCCCACTGCTCCCGAGCGGCGTGGCAGTGTGCACGACGCGCCGGTCGATCCGCACGACGGTCGGCGCGGGGGCGCCGAGCACGGCTTGGACGACGTCGCGGATCGCGACGTCGCGTCGCGACGACTCGACGGCGACCTCGGCGTCACCGTGCGCAGTCCGAACGACGAGCTCCATGCCGCACGCAGACTACTGCGGGTCGTCACGGGCCATCGGCCCGGCAGCGGCTCGCGCTGGGAGCGGTTTCCAGCGACAGTCCGCCACGGAACGCGACATCGTCGATCCCTCTTCGGGCGACGCAGGAGTAGCGTGGAGTCTCGATGAGTGCGATGCCGGCGACCAAGGCCGTCACCTGGCGGCAGGCGACGGCGACGCTCGCTGCCGTCGCGTGCTGCCTGACGGCGTTGGTGATCGTCGTTCGCGCCGACGGCCTCCCGGCGGTCGATGCCGCATCGTCGCAGGCCACACGCTGGTTCGCACACCAGGACCGTGGCCGGGTCGTCCTCGTCGACGGCTTCGGCGGACGAGCCATCGCCAGCCTCGAAGCCGCCGCCGGCGGCGACGATCTCCTCGTCGCCCAGGGCGCCGGGGCCGCCTACGTCCTCAACGACTCGACCGGCGAGGCCCGGCCGATCGACACCGCCGAGCTCCGCCTCGGGTCACCCACCGGCGTCTCGGCACTGGGGAGTGGCCGGGCCATCGCGAAGTCGACGACGTCGGGTCTGCTGGTCGCCGACCGCGGCATCGGGACCGCGACGCTGCTCCCCCTCGCCGCCGAGGCGGTCGACATCCCGTTCCCGATCGAGGCGACGGCGTCGGCTTCGCCGACGGTCCGGCTCGCCGCCGACGGCGCCGTGTGGAGCCTCGTCGACGGGTCGCTGCAACGCTCGACCTCGGTCGACACGACCGTCGAGGATCTCGGCATCAGCGGCGGACCCGACGCGGCGCTCTCACTCGTCGGCAATCGCCCGTTGGTGCTCGACCGGGTCGGGCGCCGCGCCCGCCTCGGCGACGGCGCCTGGATCGACCTCCCCGGCCGGGTCGACGCGAGCGAGATGGTCCTCCAGGAGCCGGGCCCCCGCAGCGAGTGCGGGTGGGTCGGAGCGGCCGACGACCTGTGGTGCATCGACGAGCGCGGGATCGCCGAGCGGTCCACCGTCGAGGGCCTCTCGGTCGACGGCAGCAGCACGCTCGCGATCGCCGGTGACGCCGCAGCCCTCGTCCGGCGTGGCCCCACGCAGGTCGTGCAGTTCGACTGGCGTGCCGGGGACGTCCTCGATCGTCGAGCGGTGTCGGTCGCCAGCGATGCTGCCCTCGACGTCACGTCGACGGTCGACGTCGTCTGGATCGACCACCGCGACGGCGACCTGGTGTGGTCGGTCCACCCATGGGGGATCCAGGCGGTCGACAAGGGCGACCCCGATCTCCTCGTCATGGGCGAGGACGGCGAGGTCGTCGAGGACACCAGCGGCGGCGAGCCCGGCACCGCCATCAGCGGCGACGCCATCGACGTCTCCCCCGAGCCACCCGCTGCCGACGACGACGGCTTCGACGACCCGCCGGAGGCGCGGGACGATCAGGTGACGGCGCGCACCGGCAGCGCGGTGTCGATCGACGTGACCGCGAACGACTTCGACCCCGACGGCGAGGCCGTCGCGGTGGTCGACGTCGGATCGCCCACGCACGGGACCGTCGTCGTCAACACGGCGTCGAGTGTGGCGTACACCCCGAACACGGGCTACGTCGGCACCGACGAGTTCGAGTACACGATCACCGACTTCGGCGGGAACGAGGACACCGCCACGGTCTCCATCGAGCTCCTGACCGCCGACGCGACCAACCGCCAACCGGTCGGCGTGGACGACTCCGCGCAGACCGGTCCGGGTGCCGACGTCGTCGTCGACGTCCTGCTCAACGACGTCGACCCCGAACGTGACGCGCTCGCGATCGACACCTTCTCCCAACCCGTGAACGGCGGCGAGGTGCGCCTCGCGGAGGGGCCGACGGGGCTCCCAGCGCTGGAGTTCGCGCCCGAGGACGGCTTCGAGGGAGCGGCGACGTTCACCTACCGGCCCGCCGACGTGTTCGCCGCGGTCGGCGACGACGTCGTCGTCCGCGTCGACGTCGCCCGCCCCACCGACGGGAACCGGCCGCCCGAGGCGCGCCCCGACGCCGTGCGATTGCGGCGCAACGACGAGCGCCCGCTCCCGGTCCTCGCCAACGACACCGACCCGGACGGCGACGCTCTGGAGATCGCCGTCGTCGGAGAGCTCCCCGCCGGTCTCGACGTCGAGGTGCAGGGCGGCCAGCTCGGCATCATCGCCCGCTCGGGGAGCCCCGAGCGGACGAAGTTCGAGTACGAGATCGACGACGGCAACGGCAACACCGCCCGTACCTCGGTGCTCGTCGTCGTCGACGGCGAGCCCAACCGCCCGCCGATCGCGACCCCCGACATCCAGACCGCCGTCGTCGGGCAGACCATCCTCATCGACGTGACGGCCAACGACGTCGACCCCGACAACGATCCGATCACCGTGATCGGGGTCTCCCAACCCGACGACCGGACGATCCTGGAGCAGACCACCGTGGAGCTGGCCGGGGAGAACCGCGTCGAGTTCACGGCGACGGCAGTCGACCCCGACGGGCCGCGGAACCGGCGATTCACGTACACGGTGACCGACGGCCGCGGCCACGAGGTCGTCGGGGAGGTCACGGTCACCGTCCTCGACGAGGCGTTGCCCGAACCCCCGTTCGCGCAGGACGACTCGACGTTCACCCTCGTGAACGAGCCCGTGACGATCGACGTGCTCCGCAACGACGGCGACCCGTCGGGCGAGCGCCCGCAGATCGTCGGCGTCAGCTGCCCCGGCGGTGGTGACGGGGAGATCGTCGACCAGCAGGTCCGGTACACCCCACCGCGCGACCGCGACGGTTCGTTCCGCTGCACGTACGAGATCACCAACTCCCAGGATCGGAGCGACAGTGCGTCGATCATCGTGTCGGTGCGGATCCCGGACGTCGCCAACGAGCCGCCGCGCGCCGTCAACGACTTCCTCACCCTCGAGGTCGACACGACCCGTGGGATCAACGTCGCCGACAACGACATCGACCCCGACGGCGAGCCGGCAGCCGAGCTCACGGTGACCTCGTCGACCCGTCCGAACGTCGGTGAGGCGGAACGCAGCGGCAACGTGATCACCTACACCGCCGGGCCCGTGCCGGGCAACGCCACCATCGACTACCAGGTCGAGGATCCCGGTGGGGCCATCGCGACGGGACGACTCGTGATCAGGATCACCGAGGCCGCTAACCAACCGCCACGGGCGCGGCCCGACAACAGCACGATCCAGGGCCGCGGCGGGGACGCCGTCTTCGACCTGCTCGCCAACGACTTCGATCCCGACGAGACGGAGGGCGGGCTGCGCGTCATCACGGCCGCGCTCGACGACACCAGCAACGCCGCGTTCACGCTGTCCGGCTCGCGGGCGACGGTCTCGCCGGCGGCCGACTTCGTCGGCACGCTGACCGGCACGTACACGATCGCCGACGGCGAGGGCCTCGAGGCCAGCTCGACGTTCACGGTCGTCGTCACCGACCCGCCGAACCGCCCACCGATCGCGGCCGACGACGTCGCGAGCGTCGCCAACGGGGGATCCGTCACGGCCCCGGTGCTCTTCAACGACTCCGAGCCCGACGGCGACCCGCTCAACCTCACCATCACGTCCGGCCCCGACCCCGCCCTCGGCACCGCCTCGATCACCGGTGACCGGTCGATCTCGTTCTCGGCGGTCCCGGGAGCGACCGGGACCGCGAGCATCGGCTACGAGATCTCCGACGGCGAGCTCGCCGACACCGCGACGCTCCGGATCACCGTCCGTCCGTGCAGCGAGTCGGCGCCGGTGGCCGCGAGCGCCTTCCTCGAGACCGGCTACCGGCAACCCGTCACGGTCGACCTCGACGACTACGCCCAGAACGGGTCGGTCACCGACGTGTCGGGCCCGTCGGGATACCAGGGGAACGTCTACACCCCGCCCGCCGGCTTCAACGGCAACGTGACGATCGACTATGCGGTGGTCAACGAGTGCCGACAGCGAGCGTCCGGTTCGATCACGATCGACGTCAACCAGAGCCCGATCGGCCAGGACCAGGCGATCACGCTCGGCCGCAACGACGGCCGTGAGATCACGGTCGGGCAGCTCGCGAGCGACGACGAGGCGCTCGTCATCACCTCGAGCTCCGGCGCACCCGCCTGGGTGACGACGAACAGCGACCGCCTCGTGATCGCACCCGACCTGAGCGTCGCGGACGGCACGTACACCTGGCAGACCACGATCAGCGATCCCGGCGGACTGACCACCACGGTGTCGGTCGCAGCGACGATCTCGAACGAGCCACCGATCGCGACGGCCGACACGATCGACGTGAGCGACGGTCAGCCACGGACGAAGGACCTCGTCGAGAACGACCGCGATCCCGACGGCTCGAACGGGGCGCTCCGCGTGCAGTCGGTGCCGTCGTCGATCGAGTTCACCAACGGCGCGACCGGCACGCTGACGCTCACTGCCGACGGTCGCGGCGTGCGGCTCGATCCCGGCGGCGGACAGGGCCAGGCGTCGTTCGACTACCGGGTCGTCGATGCATCGGGTGCCATCTCGGCACCCGCGAGCGTCGTGGTGACCGGCCCGGCCGTGAACGCGGCACCCACGGCCGGCAACAAGACCGTCGAGGTGACCGCCCGTGCCCGGGTCACGATCACCCTCACCGCGTCCGACCCCGACGGTGACGCGCTCAGCATCGGAACGATCGACGATCCATCGGGCGTGGTCGTGGAACGGCCCGGAGGTCTCGCGGTCGTCGTGCTGGCCCCCTCGCCGGGAACGTTCACGTTCTCGTTCGACGTCGTCGACGCACGCAAGGCCAGGTCGAACACGGCCACCGTCACGGTCGACGCGACTCCCCCGCCGACCACCACCACGACGACCGTCCCGCCGACGACGACCACGGTCCCGCCGACGACGACCACGGTCCCGCCGACGACGACGACCACCACCACGACGACCACCACCACCACGACGCTCCCGCCGACCACCACGACGAGGCCGC
>CBFCWS010000079.1:0-10215 GCA_965601765.1 uncultured Ilumatobacter sp.
CATCGTCGACCGTCGCGAGCCGACGAGATCGCGGCAGCACTGCGGCACGGCCTCGACGGGTCGACGGCACCCGCGGGCTCGGTCGAGATCGTCGACCTCCGGACCACGCCGGACTGGGTCGGCCTCGAGCTCCGGTCGCCATGGCTCGAGACGACCGCCCGCTCGCTGTTCGCCGATCATCGCCTCGACGCGGGAGACGACCCGATCCGGTTCAAGCGCGACCTCCACCTCAGCCTCGCGTACTTCGCCGACGGCGTCCGCCGCGACCTCACGGCCCACGCCGCGCTCGCCCGCCGGCTGGTCGACCCGGGTGCCCCCGCGGGATGGGAGCTCGCGCTGTGGGAGCGGGCCGGACGGGACTGGTCCCGGCTCACGTGACGACGGACGAGCGACCTCGACATGGCCTCGATCGGCATCGCCGAGCCGGCCGGGTCGCTCCCGGCGCCGCTCGTGGGTGCCGTCGCGGCATCGGAGGTCAGGTCCCGGCCGTCCTCGGCGCAGGCGGTCAACGTGACGGCGAGTGCCAGTGCGACGAGCATTCGTTCCATGTGGATGGGACGTCCGGCACGGCTCGGGGTTCCCACTCCCGGCTCGACCAGATCCTCGTCACGCGACCGCGGACGGTAGCACCGGATCGCTGTGTCGGACACCGGCGGGACGTCACCGGGGGAGCGCGACACCGGCTTCGTAGGATGGGTCCACGATGCCCGAGACTCCCTCGCTGTTCTCCGACGACGCCGCCGGCCCCACCGATCCCACCGATCCGACCTGCGACATCCCGCACCCCGCACTCGTCGGCGACGATCCCACCGGCCAGATCGAGTACGGCGACGAGCCGATCGACGACGGCACCAAGCTGCCGAGCCCGTTCACGCAGGGGCTCAACCCCGATCAGCTCGACGCGGTCGTCCACGGCGACGGCCCGCTGCTCGTCGTCGCAGGAGCGGGCTCGGGCAAGACGAGGGTGCTCACCCACCGCATCGCGCACCTGATCGACCAGGGCGTCCGCCCGTCGGAGATCCTGGCGATCACGTTCACGAACAAGGCGGCGGCCGAGATGCGCGAACGAGTCGGCGACCTCGTCGGTCCGGTCGTGCGGTCGATGTGGGTGTCGACGTTCCACTCGGCGTGCGTCCGCATCCTGCGGCGCGACGGCGAGGCGCTCGACTACCCCCGCAACTTCTCGATCTACGACCAGGCCGACGCCGTCCGCCTGACGAGCTACGTCATCCGAGATCTCGGCCTCGACGCCAAGCGCTTCACGCCGCGAGGCGTCCACGGCCTGATCTCGCTGTGGAAGAACGAGCTCGTCGGCCCCGCCGAGGCGCGCGACCGGGCCGAGAACGTCTTCGACCGCAAGCACGCCGACGTCTACAGCGAGTACCAGGAACGGCTCGCCCGCGCCGGCGCGATGGACTTCGACGATCTGCTCCTCAACGTCGTCCGCCTCTTCCGCGAGCACCCCGACGTGCTCGACCACTACCGCCGGCGCTTCCGGCACCTCCTCGTCGACGAGTACCAGGACACCAACCAGGCTCAGAACGAGATCGTCCTCCTGCTCGCGGACGGGAGCCGGAACGTGTGCGTGGTCGGCGACACCGACCAGTCGGTGTACCGCTTCCGCGGCGCCGACTTCCGCAACATCCTGCAGTTCGAGGATGCCTTCGAGGACGTCACCACGATCGTGCTCGACCAGAACTACCGCTCGACGCAGACGATCCTCGACGCCGCCAACGCGGTCATCCAGCACAACGCCGAGCGCAAGCCGAAGCACCTCTGGACCGACACCGGCAGCGGCGACCGGATCGTCCGCTACCACGCCGAGGACGAGGGCGACGAGGCGATGTGGGTGGCCTCGACCGCCCGCCGCCTTCAGCGCGACGACGGCGTGAACTGGCGTGAGATGGCGGTGCTCTACCGGACGAACGCCCAGGCCCGCGTGATCGAGGAGGCGTTCATGCGCAGCGGCGTGCCCTACAAGGTCGTGGGCGGCACCCGCTTCTACGACCGTCGCGAGATCAAGGACGCAATGGCGTACCTGCGCGCGGCGGTCAACCCGGTCGACGAGGTGTCGGTCAAGCGCGTGCTCAACGTGCCCAAGCGCGGTATCGGCGACACCAGCGTCGACCGGCTCGACGCCTACGCCGCCGAGCTCGGGGTGCCGTTCTTCGAGGCCCTGCGGCACGCCGAGGACGCCGGCGTCAGCGGCCCGGCGCGCCGCGGCATCGAAGGGTTCGTCGACCTGATCGACCGGGTCGGTGCGCTGGTCGTCGGCGAGGGTGACGGTGCGGCTGGGCCCGGCGATCTCGTCCAGATGCTGCTCGACGACTCCGGCTACCTCGCCGAACTCGAGGCGACCGACACCGTTGAGTCGCACGGCCGCATCGAGAACCTCGGCGAGCTGGTCGGGTCGGCCCGTGAGTTCACGGTCCTCGACGAGTTCCTCGAACAGGTGGCGCTCGTCGCCGACACCGACGAGCTCCCCGACGGCGAGTCGGACGACCAGGTCGTCCTGATGACGCTGCACTCCGCGAAGGGACTCGAGTTCCCGGCGGTCTTCGTCGTCGGCGTCGAGGAGGGCGTGTTCCCGCACAGCCGGGCGCTGACCGAGCCCGACGAGATGGAGGAAGAGCGCCGCCTCGCCTACGTGGGGATCACGCGCGCCATGCAGCGGTTGTTCATCTCCCACGCGTGGAGCCGGATGCTGTTCGGTTCGAGCCAGTACAACCCGCCGTCGCGGTTCCTCGACGAGATCCCGCCCGAGCTCGTCGACCAGCAGGGCAACGTCAGCGGCCGCAGCTCGTACGGGCGCCAGAGCTACCGGTCGCGCGGCGAGTACGGCGATCCGCCGCCGTTCCGGCGCCGTCGCGATCGGCACGCAGGAGATGGCGAGCCCCAGGCCGCCCAGGACGCCCACCGCGACCGCATCGTCGAGTCGGCGATGCGCGCCGGGCGGTCGCCCGAGCCGGCCAACTCACAGGATCTCGGCCTGAGCATCGGCGACGACGTCGCCCACCCGGCGTTCGGCGAGGGCGTCATCATCGGCATCACCGGGTCCGGCGACAAGGCGGAAGCCGTCGTCAACTTCGCCGGCGTCGGCCAGAAGCACCTCGCCCTCGCCTGGGCACCCCTCAAGAAGCTCTGAGACGGAGCTCCGAGGCGTCGTCGGTGAAGCCGGACAATTGGGGCCTGGCCCCAATTGTCGTAGGAGACGTCGTCCTCGGCGGACGACACCTCGTCAGCCGAGCGCCACGCCGATGACCCCGAGGACGACCAACCCGATGCCGCCGACCTGACGGGCGACGAGGTCGTCGCCGTAGACGAACCGCCCGACGACGACGGTCACCACGGGGAACAGGGATCCGGTGACGACCGTAGCGGTCGGATCGGCGTCGAGGCCGAGCAGGAAGAACACGGTCGACAGCCCGGCGAACACGCCGCTGACGACCGCCGGGACCCGCAGGCGCCGAGGTGGGATCGGGTCGAGCCCGGAGCCGATCGCGACGCCGGCCAGCATCACGAACGCCGACACGCGCTGGGTCGTCGCCGGCCACGAGCCGGACGCGTCGCCGACCTCGATCGCCAGGCTCAGACCGACGCCGTACGCCAGACCCGACGCCACCCCCCAGCGCACGCCGCTCGCGACATGGTGTGCCCGCCCGCCACCGAGGGTGATGACCCCGATCCCCACCAGCGCGACGACCGCGCCGCCTGCGGCGACCACCGCCGGCGACGCACCACGCACGACGGCGTAGGCGTAGGGGATCACCGCACTGAGCGTCGCCACCAACGGTGCCACCACCGCGGACGACGAGTGCGTGAGTCCGGTGAAGTACCACAGCAGGCCGAGACCGAGGCCGAGACCCGAGCACAGCCCGATCAGCGCGTCGTCCCACGAGAACGTGCTCGGGACGATCGAGGTCGCCACGAGGGCGCTGAAGATGGCGACGAACTGGATGGCGACGCCGGCGACCAGCGGGCCGCGGGCGTTGACCACGCGACGGCCGAAGAGGTCGGAGCCACCGATGCACAGCGAGGTCATCAGACCGAACAGGAGCCCCATGGAGGGTCCCGACGTTGGCACGTCGCGACGTCGGCGGCAAGGTAGCGGCGACGTGCGGTGCGCCGCTCACCGGACGGCTCGGAGCGTCAGTGCGCGTCGGTGATGCAGAACTCGTTGCCCTCGGGGTCCCGCAGCGTCGTCCAGGTCATGCCCCACTCGTCCTTGTCGTGGACGTGCGTCGCGCCGAGGCCGATCAGACGGTCGATCTCGGCGCCGCGGTCGCCGCAGGCGAGGTCGAGGTGGACGCGGTTCTTGGCCGTCTTGCCCTCGGGGACCTTGAGGAACAGCATCTCGGGCGTCGTGTCGCCGCCGGACAGGCGGGCGAAGAACGGGCTGGGGTCGGGCGGTCCGGGGTGCACGGGGAGCGAGAGGACGTCGCTCCAGAACCCGGCGAGCGCTCGTGCGTCCTCGCAGTCGAACGTGATCGCGGCGATCGTCGTGGGGCGGGTGGCTGCTTCGGGCATGTCGGTTCCTCTCGGTTCGGTGGATGGGCAGGAGACCTCGGCGCGGCGCGGCGCCGGCCTCGGTCCGATCTTCGACCCCACACCCGGGGTGGAGTCAAGCGCGAAGAACCGCTGCGTGGTCGGGGCTCCCGGTGTTCGAAGCGGGCGTGCCGGCGTGGCATCATGGCGTCGATGAAGGCAGCCCTACTCGTCGAGAGCCTGACCGGCAACACGTGGTCGGCGGCGGAGAAGATCGCCGACAAGCTCCAGCAGGAGCGCTGGGGCATCACCGGTCTGTCGAAGGTCGCCGCCCCCGACCTGGGCTCGATCCAGCGTGCCGACATCGTGCTCGTCGGTACCTGGACGCACGGGCTGTTCGTGTTCGGTCAGTCGCCGTGGGCGGTCGGCAACATCGCCAACCTGCCGACGATGCGCGGGAAGCAGGCGGCCTGCTTCCTCACGTTCGCACTGAACGCCGGCAAGAGCATCGACAAGCTGACCGACGCGGTCGGCCAGACGGGCGCCGATGTCGTCGGCGGGCTCGAGATCAAGCGCAACTACCTCGACGAGCACACCGACATGTTCGTCGAGCGGCTGCTCGCCGCTGCGCAGCCCGTCTGACCTTCCTGCGGTCAGTCCCGGGTGCTCGCCTCGGCCAGCACCTTGTCGGCGAGCTGCTTGGGGAGCTCCTCGTAGCTGCTGTCGATCACCTCGTAGGAGCCCCGCCCGTGCGCGAGCGAGCGCAGATCGACGGCGTACCGGCGCATCTCGGCCTCGGGGACGTCGGCGGTGATCACCTGTCGGTCGTCGACCAGGTCGCTGCCGACCACGCGACCACGGCGCGAGCTGAGATCGCCGAGGACGTCGCCCTGCACCTCGGCCGGCACGGTGACCTCGATCCGCAGGATCGGTTCCAGCACGACCGTGCCGCCCTGCGTGAGCGCGTCGGCGAAGCCGGTCGCGGCGGCCGTGCGGAACGCCATGTCGGACGAATCGACCGAGTGGGTCTTGCCGTCGAGGCACTCCACGCGGACGTCGACCACGGGGATGCCGAGGCTGCCACCCGAGGTCATCGCATCGGCGACGCCGTGCTCGACCGCGGCGATGTACTGCTTGGGGATCGCCCCGCCGACGACCGCGTCGACGAACTCGAAGCCGCTGCCGCGGGGGAGCGGTGTCACCCGGAGGTCGACCACGGCGAACTGCCCGTGGCCGCCGGACTGCTTCTTCAGGCGCCCCTGTGCCTCGGCCGCCGACGCGATCGTGCGCCGCTAGGCGACGCGGGTCTCCTCGGTCGTCACGTTGACGCCGTACTGGTCGCCGAGCCGTGCCAGCGCGACCGACAGATGTGCCTCGCCCTGCGTGGCCAGCACCGTCCGACGGGTGATCGGGTCGTACGAGACGGCGTACGCCGAGTCGTCGACCACGAGCCGGTTGAGGGCGTCGGAGAGTCGGTCGTCGTCGGTCTGGCTGGCGGGAACGAGCGCGACGGCGTAGCGGGCGACGGGGCGCTCGGCCGCACGGACCGGGCGGGCTCCCGGCCGGCCGGCGAGCGTGGTCCCGGTGAGGGCGTGGTTGAGCTTGGTGACGGCGCCGATCTCGCCGGCCGCGAGCTCGCTCACCGGTGTGAGCTCCGAGCCGCACATCCGGAACAGACCGTGGAGCTTCTCGCGCTCGCCGGCGACGACGTCGTCGAGCGTCGCGTTGACGCTCACCTTGCCGGCGACCACCTTGAAGCGGGTGATGCGCCCGACGAACTGGTCGGACGAGGTCGAGAACACGTAGAGCAGCGGGTCGGCGGCGGCATTCGCGTCGATCGTCGAGCCGTCGTCGAGTGGCGTGGGACGCGCCGCGGGGGAAGGACCGAGCCGGCAGATCTCGTCGAGCAAGCGGTCGACGCCGATGCCGTTCACGCCCGAACCGACCAGGACGGGGAACTCGATGCCCGCCAGCACTTCGGCGGCGAGGGTCGTGCGGAGCTCGGAGGGCGAGATGTCCTCGCCCTCCAGGTAACGCTCGAGCTGCTCGTCGTCGCCGGCGACGATCTCCTCGACGACGCGGTCGTGCACCTCGTGCTCGTGATCGGCGATGTCGTCCGGCAGCGGCTCGACGTGGTGGCCGCCCTCGTACTCGTGGGCCTCCTCGGAGATCACGTCGGCCACGCCGTGGAAGCTGCTCTCCTCGCCGAGCGGCAGCTCGATCGGCGCCAGTCCGGTGCCGAAGCGCTCGGTCAGTGCGGCGGTGATCCGCTCGAAGTTGGCGTGCTGCTGATCCTCCCGCGTCACGAACACGAGTCGGGGGAGACCTCGTGCCTCGCACCGTCGCCAGGCGAGCTCGGTGCCGACGTCGACCCCGCCCGTCGCGTTGACGACGACGACGGCGAGGTCGGCGACCGCGAGCGCGGCGATCGCGTCGGCCGAGAAGTCGCGGTGGCCGGGGGTGTCGATCAGGTTGATGCGGTACGTCTCGCCGTCGACCGTCCAGTCGAAGGTGGCCATGCCGAGCATCGTGCTCGACGCCCGCTTGATCGACTCCGCGTCGCGGTCGAGCGCCGTCGTGCCCTCGGTGACGCTGCCGGCGCGGGTGATCACCCCCGCCGCGAGGAGTGCGGCCTCGGCGAGCGTGGTCTTGCCGACCCCTCGATGACCGATCAGCGCGACGTTGCGGATGTGATCGGTGGCGATGGGGGCCGTGGGTGCCTGCATGTAGTCCTCTTCGTCGTTGTCGGGGGTTGGTGATGGTCCCACGATTGTCGAGCGCTCGATCGACCTGTTCAAGGGGCGAAAGGCCCGAGTCGGGTCGGGCCGTCGGGGATTGTCGGGCTCGTCGTGGTCTCGGTCGTGGTCGGGCGTGGTCTCGGCCGTGGTCTCGGTACTGGTGGTCGGTACTGGTGTCGCTCGCGGCGCCGATGTCCGGGTGCTCAGCCGTCCGTGGCCTGGGCGGCTCGGAGATCGACGACCAGGATCGCACGATCCTCGACTCGTGGGAAGACGCCTTCGTCCGGCGGGGAGAGGTCGCTGACGTCGATCGTGCGGCCGTCGCAGTCGACGAACGACGACGATCCGACCACCTGCTCGACCACGCAGCCCGGGTCGCGGTCGGCGGGGTGGGCCCAGTAGACCCGCCACCCGTCTGCCGGGACCGAGCCCACGTGGTCGACCACGATCGATCGCGTCCCGATCGCCGTCCCGAGCTCGGGGAACAGGAGCGGACCCTCCTCGGCGATGACCTCGGACAGCGTCTCGACGTTCCCGATCGTGAACTCCGACGGTGCGATCCGCTCGGTCGCCTCGCTCCCGCCGCGGGAGATGAACGCAGCGAAGGCCCAGGTGAAGCCGGCGATCAGCGCGAGCACCACCAGCCCGCCGAGGACGGGCAGCACGGCGCGAGCGAGCGGTGTTCGCAGCGAGGTCGACACGCCCCTCAGTCTGCCGGGGGAGTGGGGCGGATGGGCCGGCGGCGGCCATCGGTTGGCCCGCGATCGGGCGACACGGTTAACGTGCGCTGCGGCTCCAAGACCTCGACACGAGAAACGGACTACCGCGACGTGGACCTCTTCGAATACCAGGGCAAGCAGTACTTCGCCCGCTACGGCATCCCCGTCAGCCCGGGAGCGCCGGCCGACACGGTCGACGAGGCGGTCGCGGCGGCCGACGACGCCGGCTACCCGGTCGTCGTGAAGGCACAGGTGCAGGTCGGCGGGCGCGGGAAGGCCGGCGGCATCAAGCTGGCCGCCGACGCCGCCGAGGTGCGCGAGCACGCCGGCAACATCCTCGGGATGGACATCAAGGGTCACGTCGTCCGGCGACTCTGGGTCGAGCAGGCCTCCGACATCGACGAGGAGTACTACGCCAGCTTCACCCTCGACCGCGCCGCGAAGCAGCATCTCCTCATGCTGTCCGCCGAGGGCGGCGTCGAGATCGAAGCGGTGGCCGAGTCCGACCCGGAGGCGATCGTGCGGCTGCACATCGACCCGGTCGACGGGCTCGACCTCGGCACGGCCCGCCAGGCGGCGGTCGACGCGAAGCTCCCCGAGCGGGCGCTCGACGGCGCCGCCGACATCCTCGTCAAGCTGTACGAGTGCTTCACGAAGGGCGACTGCGATCTCGCCGAGATCAACCCGCTGATCCTCAAGCCGACCGGTGAGGTCCACGCGCTCGACGCCAAGGTCACCCTCGACGGCAGCGCCGAGTTCCGCCATCCCGAGTGGGAGGAGTTCAAGGGCCTCACCGAGATGGACGAGCGGGAGCAAATGGCCGCCGAGAAGGACCTCCAGTACATCGGACTCGACGGGTCGGTCGGCATCATCGCCAACGGCGCCGGCCTCGCGATGTCGACCCTCGACGTCGTCAACCAGGTCGGTGGTGCAGCGGCGAACTTCCTCGACATCGGTGGCGGGGCCAACGCCGACGTGATGGCGGGGGCGCTCGAGGTGATCAACTTCGACGAGAGTGTGCAGGCGATCTTCATCAACATCTTCGGGGGCATCACGCGGGGCGAGGAGGTCGCCAAGGGCATCGTCGAGGCGATGTCCCGGGTCGACCTCCGGGCGCCGATCGTGATCCGCCTCGACGGGACGAACGCCGAGGAGGGCCGGCAGATCCTCGTTGATGCCGGGATCCCCGCCTCCAAGCTCCGCTCCGAGCCGACGATGCTCAGCGCGGCACGAGCGGTGGTCGCCCTGGCGGACGGGGGAGCGGCGTGATGCCGTCGATGCCGGAGCACCCGTGCTGCGGTGAGCGACGGGACGCACGGGAGACGGCGAACACGAGAGTCGGGCGGGAGCTCGAAGGAGAGTTGCAGTAATGGCGATCTTCGTCGATGAACACACCAAGGTGATCGTCCAGGGACTCACCGGGGGCCAGGGCAAGTACCACGGCCTGCGCAACCGCGACTACGGCACGAACATCGTCGGTGGCGTGACCCCGGGCAAGGGCGGTCAGGACGTCGAGGGCATCCCCGTCTTCGACACCGTCGCCGATGCGATCGCCGCCACGGGCGCCAACGCCTCGTTCGCCGCGGTGCCGCCCAAGTTCGCCCCCGGCGCGATCATCGAGGCGGCCGAGGCCGGGATCGGGTTCGTCGTGTGCATCACCGAGGGCATCCCTGCCCAGGACGAGGCGGTCGTCTACAACCGGCTCGTGCGCGAGTTCCCGGACACGCGCTTGCTCGGCCCGAACTGCCCGGGAATCATCAGCCCGGGCAAGTGCAACATCGGCATCACCGCCGGTGAGATCGCCGAGGTCCCCTCGCCCGACGGCCCCAACGTCGGCATCGTCAGCCGATCGGGGACCCTGACCTACCAGGCGCTCTACGAGCTCAAGCAGCAGGGGATCGGTGTGTCGACGTGCGTCGGCGTCGGCGGCGATCCCGTGCCGGGGACGAGCTTCATCGACTGCCTCGCCGAGTTCGAGGCCGATCCGGAGACCCACGCGATCATGTTGATCGGCGAGATCGGCGGATCGGCCGAGGAGGAGGCCGCCGAGTTCATCACCGCGAACGTGTCCAAGCCGATGTCGGCGTACATCGCCGGCGTCACGGCACCGCCCGGCAAGAAGATGGGCCATGCGGGCGCGATCGTCTCGGGTGGCAAGGGCACCGCTCAGGGCAAGATGGACGCCCTGGCCGCCGCCGGCGTGGCGGTCGGCCACAACCCCACCGAGGCCGGCGAGCTGATGGTCGACATCGTCTCGTCCCTCTGACCCCACG